>JAHHLP010000581.1 GCA_018679295.1 Rhodothermia bacterium | reverse complement strand
CATAAGCTCTGGCGCCATCTGCCGGATGGGTTCAATCCAGCCTTTGTCCCGTTCAAAATCCGCCAACCGGAACTGCATCATGCCGGTTTGGCGGGTGCTTCGCCGGTTCGCAGTGTGCCGGTACGATCCTCGACGGCAATTATCCGTTTGCAACCCAGAGTCGACTCGTTAGTGCGACGATGGTTATGCCACCGGTGAATGGATTCGAAGAAATCCACTTCCGTTTTCAGCACTGGCATTCGTATGCAAACTTCGACAGCGGCCAGGTACAGATCCAGGTATGGGATGCGGGCACGTCCACCTGGGGTCCATGGATAAGTGAGGGCACCGCCGTTAGTGGCGTGTCCGCCGTTTGGACACAAAAAGATGTCATTCTGACTGCCTATGCCGGTGCAACGGTTCGGGTGGGCTTCCTGCACACGGACGCTTCCTCCGGCGCGGGTGCAGGCTGGTACATAGACGATATCGTAATTTCCGTTTTCTGATGCGTCGATATAGAAGAAAGCCGAAGGCACACTGAGGATTCTAGGTACCTCGGTGTGCCCCCGGTTTCCCGAAAGTGCAAAACAAGGAGATCGAGGAGATCATGGAGGCAAAGGGTGCTCCAGCCTAGCGAGTAACGCCAAGAGGCTTGCAGCCGGCGCCCAATGTCGTGACGACCTAGCTATTTCGTCAAGATCTGTCCAGCTCAAATCGCTCGCGCAGAAAACGCGCAATGCCCTCGTCATCATGGTGGCCGATAACCGCAGTAGCCGCGGACTTGATGTCGTCGTTGGCGTTCTCGGGTGCGTAACTCTCGTCCGCCGCGGCGAACATGCTGAGATCGTTGTCGCTATCGCCGAAGCAGATTACGCGCTGGAGTCCGAGCAACTCTTTTAAAACTTGAATTGCGCCGCCCTTGCTGGCGTCGCTGTGGTGGACATCAAGCCATCTCCACTGTTTTCCTTCAAAGGCGACACCGGAGTAGGCGACGAGGTGCGGCTCGTTATTCACACTCCGCAATACGGCTTTAATCGCATCGCTGTCGCCAATCGAATTGACATGCGTTATTACTGAATCTGCCGGCATCTGGTCGAGAGGCTCTACTCTGACCGGCTCTTGCACGTCGATGGCTTGGATCAGCTCCATTTCAACCTCCGTCTGCAGTGGAGGGTGGTAGACGGTGCTTTCGTCATCTGCATCCAGAGTGAAGACGAACGGAGTGACGCCATTGCTGATGCAGGCCCGCACGACGTTGTCGAGTTCACTGGCGGTCAGCATGGCGCCGCTTGAGAAGCGGCGTTGTTGTGGATGCCAAATCATAACGCCGTTCTTGTAGGCCTGGGGCAACGGAAAACTGTGGCCCTCCAGTATTGCCTTGGCACCATGAAGCGTGCGACCGGTTGCCACCGTGTAGGCAATTTCCCGCTCGGAGAGCAGCTTGAGTGTTTCACTGGTGTAGGCAGAGATCTCTGAATCGCGATTCAGAAGTGTGCCATCGAGGTCGAAGACGATCAGTTCCATTCAGGGGACGCCATGCAACGAAAAATCAGTGTCGCTGCTCAGCTCGCCGGATGCAATACGGGGAAACAATTTGTGTCAATTAGGCGCGCAGCGGGCGAGTTTTTCGTTTTCTCCCCACGAGCGGTAGTATCGTGACCATCGACATTAGGAGGGGGTAAGCATGTCTGCTACTCGAATCGTCAGGTGTATCGCATTGGTCGCCCTGCTGGGCGCGGCCCCGCAAACATGGGCAGACTCGCATCAGGATGCCAACGGCAACGGTCCTTCGGATGCGACCCGTGCGTTGCAACAGTCTGCAAGGGCAGACCTGCCGTTTGCCGACCGGCGTGACTTTGATGAGCACAAGCGAGGCTTCATTGCCGCGCCCAAAGAACGCCGCATCGTCGGCGAGTCCGGCAAGGTCGTCTGGAATATCGGGGCCTATGACTTTCTTCTGACAGGTGAAGACTACGACAGTATCCATCCGTCGCTTCAGCGTCAGGCTCAGCTGAACATGAACTACGGGCTGTTCGAGGTTGTTCCCGACAAGATCTACCAGGTGCGCGGTTTCGATCTTGCCAACATGACGCTGGTCAAAGGGGATACAGGCTGGATTGTCTTCGACGTGCTGCTCGTCAAAGAGACCGCGGCGGCGGCACTCGCGCTGGCGAATGCCGAATTAGGGGAAAGGCCGGTAGTCGCCGTGGTGTATTCGCATTCGCACGTAGATCACTTCGGTGGGATCCGTGGAGTCGTGGACGAGGCGGACGTCCGCTCCGGCAAAGTCGATATCATCGCGC
>JAHHLP010000550.1 GCA_018679295.1 Rhodothermia bacterium | reverse complement strand
GCTCCAGCCTTGCGGGAGATTGCCGCAAACTCACTCAAGGTATGGCGAAGCCGCTCGAGAGCATCTGGATGTACCGTCCCCGAGGCGTCGATTCCCTGGCCCAGTCGGACGAAGCGCGTCTCGCTGTGCATGGGCATTGCGTCCCCTTGCTCCGTCACGGCTGACAGCAGCAGGTGAGCGGTGTTGGTGCCGACGTCGATCGTCGCGATAATCTCAGCCATTTCCACGCTTTCTGAAGCCACAGGCCCACCATTCGCCCTCGCCTAGCTGCTCGACTGGGTCAAATCCAGCGCCTGAGGCGGCGGAGATCATCATACTCTGGTCCGTTCGGAGCAGACCCGACAGGATCAGCGTCCCGCCCACGGGCAAGATCTCGTTGAACCGGTCGAGGGAATCGAGCAACACTGCTCGATTGATGTTTGCCACAATCAAATCAAATTCCCTTCCTTTCGCGATGCCAACCGGTCCCGAGAGAAAGGTAACGCTTTCGGCTACCTGATTCGTCCGGCTGTTCTCGTTGAAGTTTGCCTTCACGGCTTCGTCGACGTCTATGGCTACCGCGTGCGCCGCACCGAGCTTTATGGCCGCGATAGCCAAGACGCCCGTGCCGGTTCCGGCGTCAAGGACCCTATCATTGGGAGCCAGCAGGTGGTCCAACAATCGAAGGGCCAGACGCGTGCTTTCGTGGTGGCCGGTACCGAAACTCATCTTCGGATTGATCCGAATCGTGATTCCGGCGGATTCCTCGGCGGGCAAATCCCAATCGGGCGCTATCACGAAGCGCCCGACGGACACGGCGCGGACGGATGCTTCCCAGTCAGCATTCCAGTTGCGGTCCGGGTGAACGGTGTGATGCGGCCGACCTGCGACCCGATACCGCTGCAATACATCGCGAACGCGCGCGTCGATCTCAACCTTTGAGTCGTCCCCTGCGTGTTGGCGATAGGACCTCAGCGCGGTACCCTCCGATCGAAACGAATCAAACCCGATCTCGGAAAACTCGGCGACAAGGGCTTCATGCAGCTCGGACGGGGCGTCGACAATGGTCTCGAGGGTCGGCATGAACTGACGGCGGGCCGGCACTCACGAGCCGGGAGTCACTCTGGCAGAATTTCAGCCCTGATTCCCCATGAGCCCGGATCCGCTGGCGCGTCCTCTCCGAAATCGGCATACGCATGAGAGAAATCAGTCGTAAAACGCACAACGTATGCTCCGGCTGGAAGTTCGACAATTCCATCAAATGTACGGTTGGCGTCCTCTCCCCCGGCAGCTCGCGTGTTTCGGTACGTCATCTCCCAGACCGTAGTGCCGTCATCCTTTTCTATCCAGGCATAGTCGTATCGTCCGCTCATCGAGATCTCGCCAGTCGCTACGATTCTAAGACGCTTTCGAGAGTCGAGGTCAAATTCGTGCTCGACGTCGGCTTCGTTACCAAGCTCCCGCGCATCGACGAGCAATCGCCCCGACCCAAACGGTGGAAGGTCGAGCGGCGCCATGGCCGGCACCGACGGCGGAGTCGGAGCCGTCGGGATCTCTACAGGAGTACTGGCAGTCGTTTGAACGGCATCCCGGTCGCCAAACGCAAATAGTGTCACACCCCACCGTTCGGGATGGTCGGGTCGAGAACTGTTCCACGAATCAAACGCATGTGAGTCGTCTGTTTCGTAGAAGACTGAATACGACCCGGGATCGAGTCTAAGAAAGCCCATCTGCTGCCTGTTCTTCTTGGCTCCACCGGCCGGATAAGACTCCGCCCAGCTCATCTCCCAGACTTTCTCCTCAGTCACGTCGTTTCTAACCCACGCGTGGTCATATAGGCTGCCGCTGCCCGTTATTTCTCCCGTCGCATGAACGACGACATTGGCTGACTCAAGAACCTCAAACTGAGCCTGCCTGCGTTCGCTGTTTCCGACTCTGCTTATTCCAAGAATCGGTTGCAACTGCGTCCATGGATCAAGCGACGCAATCCCCGACGCTCCTCCACTCTCGTCAAAGATGGTCAAACCCCATGCGGCCGGATCGAACGGTGGATTGGCAATCCAGTCTCCCCACGCATGTCGCGCGTCTGTCTTGAAGACAGCTCGGTACACGCCGGGTTGCAGCTGCAGGGTCAGGTCGCCGACCCGGTTCTCTTTCATCCCACCCGCATGCCGTGTGTTCAAATCTTTCAATTCCCACACCTTGCGACCGGAAAAGACCTCCTCAATCCACCCGATGTCACATTCTTCTCTCTGACACAATTCCCCGACCGCGTATGTTCGGAGGCGTGCAGGACTTTCGACGCTAAAAACGTAGTGTGCCTTGGTGTAGCCTTTCGTCGGCGCGGACGACCAGACGAGCCCGCCACCGGTCGGGGCAAGCGCCCGGACGTCGTCGGCGGTCACCGGAAGGGCTGATGAGCCCCCTTCGCGGTTCGACCGGAGCGAAATATGCCACCGATCTTTATCAGCCGTCCAGTGCGTGCCGAACAGCGTCTTGAGCATATTGCCTTTCTGCCGTGAATAACGCGTGTTACCGAAACTGGTAAAGAAGACATCGTAATGGCCCGGCTCGAGTGTCAGCGTCGTCGCTGCGTGGACGGCCGTTGCCGACCCAACCTGCACGTTCGCAGGCTCCATCTCCCAAACGACCTCTCGGGAATGGCGATTGATGATCCACGGGTAGGCCGCCAGTGCCGGCAGAGGGCTTGACGACTCAAATTTTCTCTCGAGCGAGCCTGTAGCTTCCAGGAGGAACGGCTCAGATTCCTTCAGGTGAAAAGAACTGATTCGCAGCTCGCCTACATCAACACCCGAAATAACTACTACGCCATCTGGCTCAGCTTCGCCAATAAGGACACGCCCAACCAGTAGTATGGTGAGCGCTGCCAGTACGGCGAGCTGGATTCGAACGAGCCGCTTGTTTTGCATATGTGTTTGTTATTTCGGTGCCTTTCCGCCTTCCAGACCTCCTCTACGGACGTAGAGCAAGGAAGTTACCTAGACATCGGTGCTCTTTTTCGATACTCAGAGAACGGGAAGGCGCCCGGATCGTTACCTGCTTCGCAACGACATCGCCAATCGTCCGTATGTATGCGATCTCGGGGTTGAGATGGTGACTGCCACCGCTACGCCGGTGTGGGCGTGCGCGGCAGAAACGGATAACCCGGAGGCGGGATTGTGACGCGAACTGACGGCGTGGATCACTGATCCGCACACTCACCCTTCATGATTTACGGATTCCTCTCTTCAGCGGTCGGTGGCCCATCGATGTTTGGGATCGGCCAGCGACTGCGGACGTGGCTTCTTGCCCTGACCGCGTTCGTCGCCTGCGTCATTGCGGCCGGCTACCACGTGATGTCGATGGCGGGCTCTGCGCCCGAAGGGATGGTGACCGAAGTCGTTTACCACGCGCTGGTTCTTTTTGCCTATTCGGTCATCTACTTATTCCTGTCCGACCGGCTGCGGCGCCGCGCATCGACGTCGTTGCGCGCTTTCTGGCTACCGATACTGGTTGGGATTGCGCTGATCACGGTGCACTACGGTTTGACCAGCATCTCGAGGCCGCCCGATCTGCCGACCATCGCCTCATCGTCCGTGACCTTCGGCTTCGAGTACGGAACCGGCCGACCGCTCGTGCCGGCCACCGTTTTCAACATGAACGCCATCAGCTTGGTGGCGGCGACGTTTGCCTTCATACTGTTGCTCCGGTTTCGGGATCTGGTGCTGGTCAAGAGAACGCGGGCAAGCCAACGCAACTGGTATCTCATGCTGGGCTTCATGGCTTTCGCGTCGATGCTGACGTTCCTGACGCCCGCCGACGCGAGTCTCAACATCTGGCAGCGGCTAGCGATGGTGCCGGCAATCGGGTTCATGGTGGTCAACTCCCTGCGGCTCTCCTGGATCGTGTTCCTTTCGATGTCGGAGAAACTGCTGAGCATCTGCATGTCGCTCCTGCTTCTGGTAATCCTCGGCGGCGTCGGCATTATGGAGACGGGCGGCGGCTCCGCCGCCTTCGACGTGCCGCTGCCTTACGTGTTCATCAAGCACTACAGCTATCCGCTATCAGTCTTTGTCAGCCTCTCGGTCGTTTTTGGAATCCTGTATTGCACGACCGCGTTGCTCTCGCTCATCTTTCATCTACCGACCACGAGCGACTACCAGCAGCGCGTTGGCGAGCTGGCAGCCATGCACTCGCTCACCAATCTCGTGGGCCAGGTCTTCGATTCAGATCGCCTCTTCTCTATGATTGTTGCCTCTCCTGTGGAGACAGGCGCAGGCAGCGCAGCATGGCTGTCGATTCCGGACCGGTCCTCGCCGACGCTCGCGCCGCACGTGGTTGCAGGCCACAGCATCGACATTGAAAGCGTACATCGTCTCGTAGATATCCCTGCGCTGTACGAGGAGATCGCTGAGACGAGAGAGCCGATACTGATGGAACAGGCGGTCGCTGATCATCGGGTGACCGCGCGACCGGGCGAAGGCATCGGAAGCCTGCTGGTCGTTCCCCTCCTTTCGCGCGACGAGCTTCTGGGCGCGCTGTTCGTAACCAAGGAAGTAAGTCACGGTTTCGAGCGCGATGACACCGAGGCCATCAGCGTATTTGCGGCTCAGGCCGCACTTGCCATCGACAATTCGCGTCTGTTTGAGGAGCGTATCGAGCGCGAGCGGTTGTCTCGTGAGCTGGCAATCGCGAGGGAGGTGCAGCGAAAACTCTTGCCGCAATCACTGCCCGTAGTGCACGGCCTTTCAATCGCCGCATCGAGTGTCCCCGCCCTTGAAGTGGGTGGCGACTATTTCGACTTTTCAGAGCTCGACGACGGCCGCCTCGCCTTCATTATTGCCGACGTTTCCGGAAAAGGGACGTCGGCAGCATTCTACATGGCCGAGATGCAGGGAATCTTTCGTTCCCTAAGCCGTCTTGCTTCATCGCCATCGGCTTTCCTGACGACGGCCAATGCGGCCGTCGGGCCAATCCTCGAGCGCAGCGTATTCATTTCAGTGATATATGGCATCGTAGATCCCGCGCGCGAAACAGTAAGTATTGCCCGGGCTGGACATTGCCCGGCGGCAACTGCAGGCGTGGACGGACACCCGAGGCTTCTGCGCAGCGGCGGCCTCGGCCTCGGCCTCGATCGTGGGGAGGTCTTCCGCGAGTCACTGCACGAAGATGTGATCAATCTAAAGCCCGGGGATGTCTTCGTTCTGTACACGGACGGGGTCATCGAAAGCCGCAACGCCGATGGGAAAGAGTATGGCTATGACCGCCTCTTGGACGTGTTGCGGGACAATCGGCACGAAGAGGCACATGATTTGCACCGTGCCATGACCGATGACCTCAATGCTTTCGTGGGTGGAAGCGAATACGATGACGACATGACGCTTGTAATCATCAAGTGGCATGGAATCGAAGTAGGCAACTTCAGTGCAGCGTCCAAATCCGATCCGGCACGAATACAAGAAGCCTGACTAATTTGATTAACTTCACGTAACCTATCGAATCACCTCCAGCAAAAATCGAGCAGATAAAAATGAGCAACTTCTCCGTCGGATTCCGGACAAGTGGTTCCGTTCAGGTTCTAGAGTTGAACGGAGAGCTTGACGCCCACACGGCATCCGAACTCGAAGCGGCGATACAGAAGTGCATCCCGAGTTCCGTCCGGATCGTCATCAACGGTCAAAACCTGCAATATATCTCCAGTGCGGGCCTGGGGGTCTTCATGGCATATATCGAGGACGTGCGCGAGCAAGGCGGCGATATCAAAATCGCGGAGCTGCAGCCACGCGTTTTCAACGTGTTTGACTTGCTGGGCTTCCCCATGCTGTTTGACATCGTCGACTCGGAGGCCGACGCCGTTGCACGGTTCGAAACCGCCAGCAGCCAATGACAGCGTGACTGCCTAGAACTGACAGGCCCCGCCGTGGCACGTTCC
Source organism: Rhodothermia bacterium (assembly GCA_018679295.1). Lineage (GTDB taxonomy): Bacteria > Bacteroidota > Rhodothermia > Rhodothermales > JABDKH01 > JAHHLP01. The sequence goes on along the minus strand of JAHHLP010000550.1, from coordinate 1,845 downwards.
GTACATACCCTCACGATCCCTAGCTCGACTCGCTACCTGGAGGACGTGCGACGCTTCGTCGAGCAGCACGCCATCGAAGCGAACTTCGAGACGAAAGACGTTGGCGAACTCAAAATCGCCGTCGACGAGGCCTGCAGCAACGTCATCGAACATGCTTATCGCGGGAATGACGAAAACGACATCGACGTGGATATCATCGTGAAACCGGATCGCTTCACGGTCCGCATCCGGGATCGCGGCCGCTCCTTCGAGCAGTCCGAGTATGAGGAACCGAACATCTTCGAGTTCGCGAACCAGGGCCGAGCAGGTGGCTTCGGCGTGCAAATCATGCGCCGGCTCATGGATCACGTCGAGTATCGCAAACGCGGCAACACCAACGAGTGCTGCTTGACCAAGTACCGCTAGCCCCTCCCTCTATCCGTTCGGAGAGACGACCGCAGAGTAAATAGTTGCGATCCCGAACGTAAGCGGTCTGTACTCCACGTCAGCAAATCCGGCCTCCCTTACGATCCCGACCATTCTCTCGCCGTACGGAAAAGCTGCAGCTGACTGAGGCAGGTAGTCGTAGGCTCCGTCGTCTCGAGACACCAACCTTCCGACGCGTGGCAGCACATGCCTGGAATAGAAGGAATAGAGCTGCTTCATCGGGGTGTGCTCAGGACTGCTGAACTCGAGAATGACGGCGACACCGCCCGGCCTCAAGACGCGCCGCATCTCACGAAGGCCCGCTGACAGGTTCTCGAAGTTGCGCACCCCGAAGGCAGCCGTGATCGCGTCGAAATGGCTGTCGGGGAAGTCGAGTTCTTCGGCGTCTCCCGCCTGCAAAGAAACGATTCCGGTCGCTCCTTCCCGCGCCACCTTCGCTCGCCCGAGAGCAAGCATCTCCTCCGAGATGTCTACTCCGACGATCTTCTCAGGACGCAGGCGCAACAGCTGGATGGCAACGTCCGCAGTGCCCGTTGCAATGTCCAGGATATGGCGGGGCGACGCGCATCTGCGACCCACCGTCCTGACCATCTTGCGGCGCCAACTCTGATCGATACCCAGACTCAGGACCCGGTTGAGCAGATCATACCGCGGAGCGATGCTGTCAAACATCTGCTCTACGTGCTGCTTCTTGCCTTCGGCCTCGCCTACTGGCGGAAAGTGGGTTCGTGTCATATACACAGTGGAGCCGGTCAGCTTAATGCCTGGGTGAGCTGGAGCAATTCGTAGTCGATGTCTTTCTTGCGGCTCCAGACGCTGCTCATGGGGGTCAGCTTGATTTCCTGATTCTCCACCCCGACCATCACGTCCGTATAACCATCGACGAGCGCTCTCGCCGCAGCCGTGCCCAGCCTGCTGGCCAGTACGCGATCCCGCGCCGACGGAGCGCCGCCCCTCTGGGTGTGGCCGAGAATGCATACGCGGAGGTCTATTGCCGAGAAGGCGTCATCCTTACGAAGCTCATCCGCGATCATCGTTGCGCCACCGGTCTCGTCTCCCTCAGCCACGACGACGATCGATGACCGCAAATGGCCCGTCATGATCGAGTGAATTCGCGTTTTGATCTCCTCCATGTCCGAGAGCGTCTCCGGCAGAAGCACCATTTCGGCTCCACCCCCGATCGCAGCGTTGAGTGCGATGAAGCCGGCGTCTCGTCCCATCACCTCCACGAGGAAGAGCCGGTTATGGGCATCCGCAGTATCTCGAATCCGGTCGATGTTCTCGATGGCGGTGTTGAGCGCGGTGTCGTAGCCGATCGTCTCGTCCGTACCATATATATCGATGTCGATCGTCCCGGGACAACCCACCGCCCGAACGCCGTGCTCTTGGTGAAGAAGCGCGGCACCACGAAGCGTTCCG
>JAHHLP010000263.1 GCA_018679295.1 Rhodothermia bacterium | reverse complement strand
ATCGGGTACTCTTCAGCTAGACCAACGAGTCGCAAATCCACCACCTGGACTTCGTGGCCCCCGACTTGCCGTTCGTCCTCCCGGACTATCCCTACCACCTCAAGGCCGCTCTCCTGGGTCGCAGACGACGCGTCCAGCCACGCACGCTCCGGAACCTCGTCGTCGCTGACGACACACTGGACGATTCCGCTGCCGTCCCGGAGTATCAGAAAGTGGAGACTCTTGGACGAGCGTTTGTTATACAGCCAACCCCTTAGGGTGACCTTTTCACCGACGTGATCGCCGAGGTTTTCAATCGAGACCTGTGGGGACATGGGATGTGTGGCAAACGACAGGGCAGAGATCGCAAATTGCGAAACCGCGAGCGGCCAGCCAAATGCACGGTAGGCAACGACCGCCGATCCATTGCGAATTTTTCGACTATCTGCGGCGCAGCTCGTCCTGCCAATTGGGAAGAGTTGTTCCTCCGGTGACCGTCGAGTGTATTAGGTCGAACTGGCCAAATCCGGATCGGTCCGCGAAGACGAAGACAGCCTGACCCTCGCCCGGAATGTTGTTGTATTCCCACACTTCGTAGGGAACGGTGTCGCGCTCGTAAAGATGAGGGTCGATCGCACTCGGCAGTCCGTGCCGCATCAGGACCCGTCCACGATCCGACTTCCACCCCTCGACGAAGCTGGATGAGTATCGCTCGTTTGCGTACTGCAGGCGCTGGAAGAACTCCTCACGGAACGAGTTGCTTGGTACGTTCGGGTTCGGATCCCGGGCGCGCCAGAAAGTCATCAGAAACCGTCGCTTTTCGTCGAGGTCCTGGATCCGCTTGGCCCGGTTCTTCTCACGCTCATTGGCGATCAGTTCGATGAGTTCCAGCTCCCGCTCCACCTCCTCGTCAGTGAGTGAAGCGAACGGACTGCTCTCAAAAGCCGTCGCGACGGGCGCCGGCTGTTCACGTTCAACGTTTGGGTTATAGACAAAGAACTTGCGCGCCTGCTCCACCAGCGACTCGTTGTCCTTGTTGAGAATCGCCAAACGCAGGAAGTAGGAGCCGCTCGGGAGATCCTTCAGGTCGAAAGCACCTACAATCACATCGGGTGACCGCACCGGACGCTCCAGCCTGCGGCTGTACCCCGACATCGGGTTCGGCGTGTTCGCCTCCGCGAGATAGGTGATCAGCGTGTATTCGTCGTCAAGTTCGGAAACGGCGTCCGTGTTGTACGTCTCTGCATAAAAGAAGAGTTGCGTAAGCCCCTGCCCGTAAAGCTGGTTGGCGTTCGGCCGAACGAGGACACCGTTCTTGTAGAAGGAGTTGCCGTCGTCCGCCGAAGGTTGAATAGAGGTTGCGAGCGTGATGTCGGATATCTGTGCAGCGTCGTCGCTTCCGTACGACGGTATCAGCGCGTCCAGGCGCATTCTGAGGTCCTGCCTCTCGAGGGCCAAGTCTCCCGGGACGAGCACTTCGAGTTGGTATTCGCCGGGCGGAACCGCCGTTCGGACCTGATGAACGAAATGCTGGCCCGCGCTAAGACCCACCGTATCCGGAATAACAAAACTAAGCGACAAAGAATCTTCCCAGACCGGGACAGCCGCGGCGGAATCGAGTCGCTGGCCGCTCCTGACGATCGCGAGGTCCAACGGCAGATCTGCTTGGTACATGCTGTCTGCAAACACGAACTGCATCGACGTAGCTTCGACGACCAGGTAGATCTCCACCAGAGAACTCCCTTCGTCGAAAGCAAACGACGCCACGTCTACATCCAGCTGTACAGGCAGCGGTTGGGCATGCGTCGTAGTGGCTAACAAGAGCACCGCTGCCGATGCCAAACTTCGGAATAATGAACTCACGTTTTTCAAGATGTTTGAGACGAAACCGGATGTTAAGACCTCAGGGCGCGTGGTTCAACGCATTCTCCGGCGCACCAACGCCGTGCGTAGGCCCCGATATCGGAAAAGCCAGTAGTGGGTGCCCATGATTGTGGGCAGGACATACGCCTTGCGCGGCCAAAAAGGTTCGGGCTCGTGCTTTGTCAGATAGCATTGCCCGCGAGAAACGTCATGATCGGCCAAGCGGCCAAGACATCGACTGTTCTCCTCACAAAGTCCGATGATTCCGCTGCACCAACCCAGATGTACACCCCGACGAGCCAAAGTCCGAGCAGATCGACTCCGAGCAGGATGGTCAGCCGCGGCGAACCCGCCGTAAAGAGTAAGAGGAGCGGACTGAAGCAGATTAGCAGCACTACAAAAGAACGCACCGACTTCGATCCGAACACGGTAACAGGCGTTGCCCGACCATCGAGCTTATCTCCATCCACATCTGCCAGATCAGGAAGCAAGACTGCCGGCAGGAAGTACAGGAATCGATAGCCCGCAAATGCGACGACCTCCGCACTGGAGCTGCCCGCGTCAACCAGAGGCAGGACTGCCGTTGTGCACGCCCATGCTCCGGCAATCAACACAGGCTTCAGCAATCCAGCAACTACCCCGTTTGCGCCCGATTTCCGAAGGAGCAGATAACCACAAACGAACACACCGCATGTCAGAAGCACCGCTACAGGCAGCGCGCGGAGCTTCAACGTCGCCGCCGCGAGCACGCACGCTCCAACCAGAGCAATCCATAGGAGAACTCCATGCCTATCGATGCTCCACTGAACACGCGTCTCGTGATTGACGTGATCGCCCACGCACGTGAACAGGTTACGCTCCACGAGATAGGCTAAATAAGCACCGGCCGCTACCGCCACCACCGCTGCCGAACTCCCCAAAGCTCTCGCAAGAGACAGCGTACCAACCACACCGCCGATTGCCACGATAACGACAATGCCATTTCCATAATACACCCACCCTGCAAACCATTGGACAACACCCGGGTGTCCGGCGCACCTGCGATGCGCGCTGTACTCCCAGATTCGGTGTGCAGGGCGGAAGCGATCCGTGAGCGCCCGCGTTTGCGCCCGCCCGACTATTCGCTCACGCAACTCTCTTGTCCGAGGACTCTCCAACAGGGGGTGTCGCCGCGCTCGTCACGCGCTCGAAGCGCGTCTCGCAGTCCTGCTGAAATCGATTGGCGGCCGGGTCATATCTCAACTCCTCGATGGTGAACTGTTCGTCGCCGACATCAATGATATTGTAGAAGTTTGACCTGCGATGCGCCTTTCGTCCGCGCGTGCTCGTGGCAGTGCCCGCGCTGGCAACAACAAGCCGGTGATCACCCGGTATTATCTCAACCGGTTCGATGTGAGAGATGTGCAGGTGGCCGCAAAGGACCAGATCGACGTTTGCCTCGACCGCCGCATCCAGAGTTAGTTGCGCATTTCGTGCGACGTCGTGGACTCCCAGCGCCTCGATGCGACTCAAGTGATGATGAACGACCACAATCTTGAATGCAGGATCACCCGCCGCCTCAAAGAAGTCGCGCATACGCTCTCTAGCGGAACCGTCGATATGGCCACCTTTAATCGTCCAGCCATATGCAGAATTGATTCCCAGAACCGCAACTCCTTCTCTAACGACGCTCGGTGCTAGGTTGTCAGTGATGTAGTGTCGGTAGCGGCGGAGCGAGTCACCCAAGCGACGGAAAGGATACCACCATGCATACACGTCGTGATTGCCGGGAACCACCAGGGTGTCCGCGTCGATGTTCTCGATCATACTTGCGGCCTGGCGAAACTCCTCATGGCGCGCACGCTGTGTAAGATCACCCGAAACACAAACGAGGTCGACACCGGCTTCATTCACTTCCTGGACGAGCACGTCAACAATCTCGGGATTACCGATCTTGCCGAAGTGAATGTCGGAGATGTGTGCGATCCGATATCCCATCAGGCCGGCTGTTCGTGCGGCGTCGATACAAGCAAGGGCGATCCGATTGGGACCGCCCTTGTGTCGACTTGTTTTCCCACTTGGATCAATTCCGTTCTCAAAGGAGCAAATTCAAAGGCTCTTCAAGGTAGTTCCGGAGCGTATCCAGGAACTGCGCACCAGTGGCTCCGTCGACGACGCGGTGGTCGCAAGACAACGTCAGTTTCATTCGCTTGCCTACACGGATATCACCGTCTTCGACGATTGGTACGTCACGTATCGTGCCGATGGCCAGGATGCAGGCATTCGGTGGGTTGATGATCGCCGTGAACTCCTCAATCCCGAACATTCCGAGATTACTCGTCGTGAAGGTCGAACCTTCCCACTCTTCCGGCTGGAGTTTTCGGTTGCGCGCCTTAGATGCCAATTCTCTGGTCTCGACAGCAATCTGGGTTAGTCCCTTCTGGTCCGCATGACGTATCACGGGTGTCATAAGACCCTCGTCGATAGCCACCGCAACGGCCACATGCACATCCTGATGAGTGTAGATTTCACCCTCCTTCTCCATGTACGACGAGTTAACCATCGGGTGCTGTCTCAAGGCGACGGCGCACGCCTTCGTGATGATGTCGTTGAATGACACCTTCTGGAGATTCTGATCCTCTGCCACCTTGTTCACGCGCTGCCTCGCTTCAACCGCACGCTCCATATCCACCTCGATTGTCAGGTAGAAGTGCGGCGCCGAGAACTTGCTTTCGGAGAGGCGGCGGGCAATTGCCTTTCGCATTTGGGAGATGCGCGTTTTCTGCGGCGGTTGCGCTTCGCCTGCGACAGGTGCTGACACGTAGCCAGGCGTCGGTTTTTGTTCGACCTTCTCCGGCTGCGTCGCCTGTTGACCGATAGCGTCCTCGATATCACGCTTCACGATTCTTCCTTCCGGACCGCTGCCCTTGATCCGCGACAACTCGAGCCCGTGCTCCTGCGCGAGGCGCCTTGCGAGCGGTGACGCCTTGGGACGGCCATCCCTGGAAGCAGGCGCAGCTGACGGAGCGGAAACCGTCTCGGGCTCGCCGTTGGAAGACGGCTCCGTGACCTCTTCCGCACTCTCGGAAGCCGCGGGCTCTTCGGGGGCATCGCCAGCCTGGCCGTCGCCGGTTGCGCCCGACTCATATTTGGCTAAAAGGTCCGAAATGTCTTCGCCCTTGTCTCCGAGAACCGCGATCAGCCCTCCGATCGGTACCGCATCACCCTCCCCGATAACCCGTTTTAGCAACACGCCGTCGTCGTAAACCTCCAAATCCATAGTGGCCTTGTCCGTCTCGACTTGAGCAATGATGTCTCCGGCAGAAACCTCTGCCCCTTCGTCTACCATCCACGAAACGAGGACACCTTCTTCCATGGTGTCGCTCATCTTCGGCATTTCAACGGGAATAGCCATGTTTCGATAAGGGTGTCAAGCGTTGAAGGAATTGGTTTCGATGTGTATCAGTCCACATACATAACTTTCTTGCAGGCGGCGTACGCGTCTGTCGCTTGCGGCATGTAGTGGTCCATCAAGTTCTTGGCGTACGGCGCCGGTACGTCCTTGGCCGTAACACGAATGATGGGTGCATCGAGATAGTCGAACGCCGCCGACTGGATCTGGTAAGTAATCTCGGACGAGATGCTGGCGTACGGATTGCTCTCGTCGATGATGACACACCGGTTCGTCTTCTTTATCGACTTCACAATCGACTCGATGTCGAGTGGCCGGATCGTCCGCGGGTCGATGACCTCGGCGTCATAGCCGTCCTCCTTGAGCATGTCGGCCGTTTGCAATGCGACCCAGTAGGACTTGCTGTGACCGATGATTGTGACGGCGTCCCCGTCACGAGCGATGCGTGCCTTGCCGATCGGGATCGTGTAGTCTTGCTCATCCGACACCTCACCCTTCATTCCGTACATGACCTCGGACTCGAGGAACAGGATGGGGTCGTCGTCCCGAATCGAGGACTTCAGCAGCCCCTTCGCGTCGTCCGGGTTTGACGGAGCGACCACCTTAAGCCCAGGCAGCGTAGCATACATCGACTCTGTTGAGGTGTTGTGCGTAGCTGCAAGCTGTCCGGCTGCACCGTTCGGTCCTCTAAAGACGATGGGGATCTTGAACTGGCCACCCGACATGTAGCGAATCTTCGCGGCATTGTTGATGATCTGGTCGATCGCTACGAAAGAGAAATTAAACGTCATGAACTCGATAATCGGGCGAAGACCGTTCAACGCGGCTCCGATGCCGAGGCCGGCAAACCCGTTCTCACTTATCGGCGTGTCGATGACGCGCTTGGCACCAAATTGGTCGAGCATTCCTTCGCTCACCTTGTAGGCACCATCGTACTCCGCGACCTCCTCTCCCATGAGGAAGATCGTGTCATCCCGCTCCATCTCTTCGACCATTGCGGCGCGGATCGCCTCTCTTAACTGCAGCTCTGCCATATCAATAATTTTGAAATCGTTTAAGCGGTCGGATCGTCTAAAGGCTACGCAAGAAATGGGTAGTTGTCTTGGACGTAGACGTCCTCGTAGATCGTCTCCAACGGCGGAAATTCACTGTTCTCGGCGAACTCGACAGAGGCGAGGACTTCCTGCTTGACCTCTTCGTCGATCTTGTCGAGATCATCGTTCGTCGAAAGCTTCTTCTCGAGGAGATAAGCCTTCAGGCGGATGATGGGATCGGCGTTCTTTCGCTCTTCCAACTCCTCCTTGGTACGGTACTTCCCGGGGTCGCTCATCGAGTGACCGCGATACCTATACGTGCGCACCTCAAGCAGTGACGGCTGATTGTTTCGGGCCATCTCGATGTGCTCGCTAAATGCGCGGTAGCAATCGAAAACGTCCATCCCGTCGGCAAGGGCGCCGGGCATGTCGTAGCCCGTTGCCTGCTTGTAGAGGTCAGGCTCGGCCGACGCGCGATGAACAGCCGTACCCATAGCATACTGGTTATTCTCCACCACCAGAACCACCGGCAAGTCATAGAGGCCAGCGAGGTTGGCTGCCTCGTGGAAGGATCCCTGGTTGATAGCGCCATCGCCAAAGAAGCAAAGGCAAACTCCCCCATCCTCTTTGTATTTGTGTGCAAAGGCAATGCCGATTCCCACAGGTATGTGTCCTCCCACGATACCGTGTCCACCAAAGAGTCGTTTCTCTGCGCTAAAGAAATGCATCGACCCTCCCTTTCCGCGAGAGCAGCCATCGATCTTGCCGAACAGTTCGGCCATGCACTCATTGGCGCCCATTCCAAGAGCCAGCGCGATACCGTGATCGCGATACGCTGTGATCACCGAGTCGTGACCGACATTCATTGCGTTCGCGGCTCCGGTCGAGATTGCTTCCTGCCCAATGTAGAGGTGAAGAAACCCTGAGATCTTCTGTTTGCCATACATCTGTGCGGCGCGCTCTTCGAAACGGCGCTGCAGAAGCATGTTGCGGTACATGTCGATAAGCTGGTCGTCCTTCAAACCGAGGTCACCGTGGTCAACCTCGTCCGCCTGGAAGGCCCTGAATTCGACCTCCTCACGAATGACGTCAGGAACGTCCTGCAGGCCGTTGGTGTCGGTCTTGGAGGATTTGCTCGTCTTGCTGCTCATATGTTAATCTGGGATAATCAGGAAACGCTTGCGGGCGGCACCAAACGAACCTTCGCCCGGGCATGCGGCCGCGACAGGGCAGTGAAGGTCCAAGCCGCCGGCAGTTTCATAATGTACGAAAAACACAGTACTCACGTTTATCGTATACGGTTCTCTAATTGGTCATTGAAGCCGGATTTCCTTGTTTTCAAGGGTGAACGGGGCCGAGCCGTTTGAGCGCGCGGCCGGTAACGCCCGCCACCTGAATTTCACTAACCCGATGTACGGTGAACGATAAGACAAAATCCAACGGAGGAGACGTCATCGACCTGAACGCGCTGCTTTCCGGCGACAAGGCCGCATTCGAGCAGCTGGTTCGTCAGGAATCGCCGCGTCTGTTCCGAGTGATCGTCAGGATCGTCGGTGATGATGATGAGGCGCGAAGCGTCATGCAAGAGACGTTCCTGCAGGCCTACCAGCGGCTGGATACGTTTCGCGGAGAGTCCAAACTCACAACCTGGCTCTATGCCATCGGCATCAATCTCAGCCGCGCCGCACTACGGAAAGCCCGGCGTTACAATACGCTTGAAGAACAAGACATTGACCGGCTGCAGCCGTCATTCAATCGTGGGATGTTCGCAGATGAGTCGCGCGACTGGAGTCCACTGGACCGCGTTCAGAAATCGGAACTGCAGCGCGTTGTACGTGAAGCCATCGACCGACTTCCAGACGACTACCGGATTGTCGTTACGCTTCGCGACATTCGAGAACTCTCGACCACAGAAGTAGCCCAGATGCTGGACATCAGTGAAGGGGCCGTTCGGGTTCGGTTACACCGAGCGCGAAGGGCTTTGAAGAAGCTGATCGATCCGCACATAATCTGAAAAAACTATATGGCCAGAGCCCCAAAGGTATAATAAATGCTCCTTCAGCGACTAAAAGCGATCTTCGGGATGGTGCCCACCTGCGAGAAGGTGAACAACTTCATCGCCAGCTACCTCGAAGGCGCCCTCGATGACAAAACTACTCGTCAGTTCGAGGCGCACATTCGTGCGTGCACTACCTGCTCCCAATACCTCGACCAGTACAGGGCGACTGTGGATCTGGTCCACGAGGCCGGTAGCTTCGACCCACCGCCGGAGTTAGTCGAGATGACGCTCGCCTTCCTCCAGAAGAGATGGGAGGCGGACGACACGCAATCAGAGAACTCCTAGCAAAAGAGAAGGCCCGCCGCAAATCAATGCGACGGGCCTTTGTTCTGAGAGACGTGCTCTCGTTTACTTAAGCAGCACCATCGACTTCGCCTTGCGGGTGTTGCCGTACTCAAGCGAGTAGATGTACGTGCCACTGGCAACCTTGAGACCGCCCTGATCGCGACCGTCCCAGACCACCGAGTGCGCGCCCGACTCCTTCATTTCGTTCGATACGAGCGTCTTCACCATCTGGCCCATCACGTTGTATACCCGGACAGACACCGATGACGCCGTCGGCAGCTCAAACTGGATCGTCGTCGTCGGATTGAACGGATTCGGGTAGTTCTGATGTAGCACGTAGTTGTCGGGCAGTTCGGACGGCTCATCCTCGATGGCCACCGGCCCGCCAACGAATTCTATAACCATGACGAGAGGCTGGCCAGGGTTGGATGCAAACAGGTTCGTTAGGACCAACTCATTGGTGCCGTCACCGTCAAGGTCGTCTGCGATACGCATCGGATAGTACCGTTCGCCAAAACCACCGGTACTGCTCAAGATGATGTCCCACGAGTATGATGTAGAGTCAGCGGGATTGCCGACGCCGTCGTACTCGATGAGCGACACCTTCTCGCTCGTTCCGTGTGACGCCACGATGTCCCACATGCCGTCTCCGTCGAGATCGCCGACGTCACCGCCGCGCGCTCGAGCTGTGGCATCATACGTCCCGACCTCAGCAATCGAGTTTACCGTCAGCGTTGAGACGTCGGACACGTCATCAACAAAGTACAGCTTGCCGTTCGTCATCGGGAACCACGCTTCCATACGGCCATCGTTGTCGATGTCCTGGAAGAACATGTCGTGGGAGTTAAACGAGCCTGGATCGCTATCAGGAATCACACCATTCAGATCAACCTGCAGCGCATACGTGTCCGGACCCGTCGCCTCGAAGATCGACATGCTCCAGTTGTCCCACGTGTTATACCAGATTTCATTCGCTCCGTCACCATCAAAGTCGACGACCATTACGTCGTAGGTACCTCCGCCACCGAGAACCGCTTCACCTACGTCGAACTCAATCTCGAAGGTCGAGAAGGAGCTGAGGTCCGGGTTACCCTTGTCGCCGGTCAAGGACATAACGAGGAGTTCCCTCCTACCGCTTGTCCGCGACTGCATGACGATTTCAATCTCGCCATCGCTGTCAACGTCGGCCAACTGCAGACCGGACGGACGGAAATCAAGCGTACCGTCAACACGCGGCTGAAGAGAGATCGTCGGCTCTGACGGAAACACACCGCCAGCCGCCTCGAAGATGAACAGGTCCTCGGGGTCGTCGTTGATCGTCGGTATGCCGAAGTAGATCTCCGGATTACCGTCGGAGTCGATATCCCCGTAGGCAACCGGCGGCAACGAGTTGGAGGCATCTGTGTGCGTATAGTGCCAGACGTACTCGTACGTATCGTCTCCCGAGTTCTCATACAGGAAGACGTCGAGGAAGCCCGGGTCCGGCCCGCCCGGAGCGAGCGTCTCGTCAGTCGTAAACAGAATCTCCTTGTTACCGTCGTTGTCAAGGTCCATTCCAGCGAGCACACTGCGGGCGCCGAAGGCAGGACCCCTCGGGAACAGCACGTTGTCCGAGCGCGGGTCAAGACTCCACGCCATCTGGTAGTCGCTGTGGACGCGGAACGGCTTGAGTTCCAACACCACGATCATGGGCTGGCCGGCGTTCGACGCAAACAGGTTAGTCAGTACGACCTCGTTGAGGCCATCGCCGTCGAGATCGTCGGTGATGCGCATCGGATAGTAGCGCTCCTGATCGCCTCCTGAGCTATCCAGGAGGATATCCCAAGTGTAGCTCGTCGAATCGGCCGGATTGCCAACGCCGTCGTACTCGAGAATCGATACCTTTTCGGATGTTCCGTGGGACGCCACGATATCCCACAGCCCGTCTCCGTCTACATCACCTACATCGCCTCCACGGGCGCTGCCCGTGGGGTCGTAGGTACCAACCTCAGCAATATTGCCGGCTGTGATCGTCGACACGTCTGCCACGTCGTCCATGTAGTACAGCTTCCCGTTCGTCATGGGAAACCAAGCCTCCAGATTGCCATCACCATCGACATCCTGGAAGTACATGTCATGCGAATTGAACGAGCCAGGGTCACCGTCTGCAAACAGGGCGTTTAGATCTACCTGCAGAGCATACGCGTCGGGACCCGTGGCCTCGAAGATCGTCATGCTCCAGTTATCCCACGTGTTGTACCAGATCTCGTTGGCGCCATCGCCGTCGAAGTCGACGACCGCCACGTCATAGGTGCCGCCGCCTCCAAGCACCGCCTCGCCGGCTTCAAACTCGATTTCGAAGGTCGAAAACGCATTGAGATCGGGAGCGTTCTTGTCTCCAGTCAGCGACATGACCACCAGCTCGCGCCGGCCGCTCGTACGTGACTGCATAACGATCTCTATCTCCCCATCGCCGTCAACATCTGCCAACTGTAAACCTGACGGTCGAAAATCGAGCGTACCGTCCGCACGCGGCTGAATCGATACGGTCGGAGTCGCGGGAAGGACACCACTCTCCGCCTCGAAAATGAAGAGGTCTTCCGGATCGTCGTTGATTGTCGGTACGCCGAAATAGATCTCTACGTTGCCATCACCATCGATATCGCCATAAGCGATTGGCGGAAGCGAGTTCGATGGCTCGTGGGAATAGTGCCACACGTACTCATAGTTATTGTCGCCATTGTTCTCATAGAGAAAAACATCGAGAATGCCTGGGTCCGGCCCTCCCGGTGCCAATGTCTCATCTGTTGAAAACAGGATCTCCTTGAGACCATCGTTGTCGACATCGAGGCCCGTCAGGACGCTTCGCGCGCCGAACGCGGGACCGTGATCGAACAGCGTGGCGTCATCGCGCGGATCAAGGCTCCACGCCTCCTCAAAGTCGCTGTGAATGACAAACTGGGCCGCGGCGTCCTGCGAGATCACGCTCTGACCAACAATCATCGTGATCAGCAACAGACACGCGCCAGTAAGAAACGATAGCACCTGCTTCATCAGTAAGTCCTCCTAGAAACTTGATTCCGTTATCGAGCCGGCAGATCCGCCAGCAGATCGGCTATCCTCGTATGTACAAAATATTTCGGCTGCCACGCAAGTCGAACCGGTGGCTTCCTGAGCTGAAAACAGGCTATATCACGAACACAATCAACGGTTTAGCCATGGCCACGCCGGCACAACGAGAAAGGGCCCGCCGGAATACCGACGAGCCCTACATGTAGGACGCTTATGAGCAAGACCGATGCAATGACTGGCGTCGGCCCCGAAAACCGCTGTCAATTGGTTCCTGAGGTTACCAGGGCACCGGAACTATCCATCGTGTACACCTCGCCAAGACCCAGCGCACGGACACCCTCTTCGATCTGGCTCAAATCACCGACAATAACGATGGCCAATGCATCCGCGTCGAAGCGCTCCTGAGCGACCTCGTTAACCTCGGCCAGCTCGAGTGCCTTGATCTGATCGATGTCGTTCTGCCAGTATTCAATGGGCCGATCGTACAGGAACAGCTGCTCCGTCTGGAACGCGACGCCAGCCACCGACTCGAATAGTGAGGGGTAGATCTGAACCAGATTCGTCTTTCCCGACTCCAGTTCTTCGGCAGTGATGGGACGTTCGCCATCGATACCGTTTATCTCCTTTATGATTTCGACAAGCGCTTTGTCGGTCACCTCCGTTTGGACGGGTGCAATCACGTACATCGGACCGCGTGCGCCATCATCCCACATAGACAGCCCGGCACCATACGTGTATCCCTTGTCCTCACGGAGATTGAGATCAAGGCGCTGGAAGCCTCCACCCAACACGTGTTGAACAATGCGCATCTTCCTGAAATCCGGGTCGTGCACACTGACGCCGAGATTGCCGGCCACAATTACGCTCTGCGGCGCGTCGGGCTTGTCGATCAAGATTACCTTGGTGGACGCGACGGGCGACGCCTCAGGTATATCCACCTTCGGAACGTCAGCTCGTTTCCAGCTCCCAAACCGCTCTTGAGCCAAGGCCTTGGCTTCAGCAACAGTAATGTCACCGACGAAGACGATTGCCGCGTTGTTTGGCCTGTAGTGATCTTCGTAGAACTCACGTACAGCACCGCGATCGATCCGCTCCAACGACTCCTGGGTGCCAAACCCAAAGTACGTGGCGCCGAAACGTAGAGGCTGCCACATGAGCTTACCGTACGGATGGCGCTCCCCGAATATCTCATTCATCAAGGCGACGCGAGACCGAACATCCGGACTACTTTCGCCACCTTGAAGCTGCCCGACATAGTTCTTCCGCTGCCGATCCAACTCCTCTTCGGGAAACGTCGGGTTCAAAACGACGTCAGCCATCAGGTCCAGGGCCCTGCCCAGGTTCTTCTTCAGAACGTTCAAACGAACGAAAGACCCGTCAAACGAACTAGAGGTCGAGAACTGAGCGGCTATTCTCTGCACCTCCTCAGATATCTCCAGAGCACTTCGGTTTTCCGTCCCCTCATCCAACATGGCCGCCGCCAGCGTGGCGGAGCCGGGATTATCGATGTCGTCCGCGAGCCAACCACTCCTGAGTACAAGGTTTGCCTGCACCAGCGGCAACGAGGAATCCTCAACCACATACAACTCGAGTCCGTTGTCGAGTTCAGCAGCCCTAACCACCGGCGGCGTGAATTCAGATGCCTCGCCCGGCGGGGGCACCTGTGTTCGATCGAGTGCAGACTCCGACGCGGAGTAGCTGCCGCGCGGAACCACCTGGATAGTGACGCTGGCCGCTGGCTTGAGCACACTGCGAGCATAGGAATTGATACTCTCTACCGTGGCATCGGTATACCTGCGAAGATCTCGCTCGAAGCTGTCCGGATCGCCAAGAAAAACATTGTAGAAATTGAGCTGGCCGGCCAATGAATAAAAATCGCCGCCAACGGACTCAAGGTTGCGAATGAACCTGGCCAGCCACTCCTCGCGGACGAGATCCAGCTCTGCCTGGGTGACACCGCCATCGCGGAGCCGTTCCAACTCCTCGTGCACTACCGATTCGATCTCGTCAAGCGAGAAACCTTCCCGGGCAGTCACGGTGATCTGGAAGTAACTGCCGAGGACCTGCGAAACCTGAGACACCGACACGTCCTGCGCCACTTGCCGATCATAGACCAGCGTCTTGTAAAGCCGCGATGTCTTGCCACCCGCGAGGATTGAAGACAGGAGGTCAAGATCCGCGTCTCCCGGAGCGTAGTGCGCGGGTGAATGCCACGATATGTAGACGCGGGGCAACGTAACGTCGTCCTGCATCACCGCCCGCTTAGGCTTGTCTATCGATGGTGACCAAGCCTCAATCTTGTCTATCGAGGGTCCAGGCGGAATCGACCCGAAATACTTTTCAATCAGTTCGCGCGTCAGATCAATATCGATGTCGCCGGCTACAACCAGCGATGCATTGTTTGGAGCGTAGTAGAGCCTGAAAAATTCCTTGACGTCCTCAAGGCTTGCCGCCGAGAGGTCTTCCTGCGAACCGATGGTTGGCCACGAATACGGATGTCCATTCGGATAGAGCATCTCGTCAAGCATCAGGCCGGCTTTCGCGTACGGACGATTCTCGTAGCTCTGGCGTCGCTCATTCTTCACCACGTCGCGCTGATTATCAAGCGCTTCCTGGGTTACGGCCGGCAGTAGAAAGCCCATTCGGTCTGCCTCCAGCCACAATCCCAGTTCGAGGTAGTCACTGGGCACGTCTTCCCAGTACATGGTCCAGTCAGGCGTCGTACCGCCATTCGCGATCGCCCCGATCTCGTTCAAGGGTTCGAAGTACTCTCCCTCGCGGTGCGCTGAGCCCTGGAACATCATATGCTCAAAAAGATGGGCGAACCCCGTCCGGCCCGGCTTCTCGTTCTTCGAGCCGACGTCATAGAGGACGTTTATCGCCACTTTCGGCAGCGATTGATCCTGATACAAAATCACATCGAGCCCGTTAGACAACTCGTATTTTTCGACATTGATGTCGGGCAGGTCCTGGCCCCTCGTCGGCGGCGGAAAAACGCCGATAACGCACAGGCCAAGCAGGATGATGGCAATTGACTTGAGACGGTACATAAACTTCGGAAGTGGTTAACTGATCTTTGACGGCCGGGCTGGCGAGCGGGCGCTCACCGGGAAGGTGATGCTACGTCTTGGTTCGGCTGCGGTTGCAGCGGGCTGAGGCGAAGTCATCGCCTTCAAGGCACGTTGATACCGGTCGATCAATGGCCGATCCTTATCTTCTCCGCCTATTTCGACCATTTGCAGACAGCGTGACGCAGGATTCGAGACAAGAGCAAGTAGAAGCGGTCGCCGTTAGGAGCGGTACGGCTGTGGTCGTCATTCCTACGTATAACGAGGCGAAGAACGTGGAGGCCGTTATCCGTCGGGCGCTCGAAGTCTCGGACAGAATCTCCGTACTCGTAGTCGATGACGGTTCTCCCGACGGAACCGCAGACGTAGTCGAGGGAATGATGGGGCAGTTCCCGGGCAAAATCGGCCTGCTGCGCAGATCGGAAAAACTCGGTCTGGGGACTGCATACC
>JAHHLP010000095.1 GCA_018679295.1 Rhodothermia bacterium | reverse complement strand
CCTCATAGCAGAGGCTGTGGAAACAGCGCGATCTGCCGACGCGGTGGTTCTCGTAGTGGGCGAGCACCATGACATGAGCTCGGAGGCTCATAACAGGACAACGTTGGATCTTCCGGGTGTGCAGCTTCAACTGGTTCAAGCGGTGGTAGCAACCGGTGTACCGGTGGTGGCAGTCTTGATGAACGGGAGGCCTCTTTCCATATCGTGGATGGACCAGAACGTCCCGGCCATTCTGGAAACCTGGTTCCTTGGAAACGAGATGGCCGGCGCAGTCGCAGACGTTCTCTTCGGCGACTTCAATCCGAGTGGCAAACTGCCGGTCACATTTCCGCGAACAGTCGGTCAGGTGCCAATCTATTACAATCACAAGAACACCGGCCGTCCGCCGGATCCGAATAACAAGTACACGTCGAAGTATCTAGACGTGCCTTGGACGCCCCTCTACCCTTTCGGCCATGGCTTGAGCTACACGACTTTCGAGTATAGGAATCTCAAAACACAGCCGACGGCTGTTGCGTCTGGAGAATCCGTTGAGGTCTCATTTGAGCTTGCAAATACCGGCGACGTGGCCGGCACCGAAGTCGTGCAGCTCTACCTTCGTGACGACGTTGCTTCCGTCACGCGCCCGGTGAAAGAACTCAGGCGATTTCGGCGCATCAGACTAGCGCCCGGAGACGTGGAGAGCGTGCGGTTTTCCCTGGGTCCGTCCGACATGGAGTTCCTCGATCGCAACATGAACCCCGTCGTGGAGCCGGGTACGTTCACAGTGTTCGTCGGCGGCAGCTCGGCGCACGCCGTCGAAGGGCAGTTCACCGTTACCGAATGATTGGTCGTCGATCTGCATCGATCTGCAGTCAGAGGGCACCGTCATCTGCTCGGTGCGTGAGTCTGGCGCTGCTCTCGGCTACCATTCTCGGGTCGGCGTTCGGACAATCTTGTCAAATAGATGCGGAAGGCGTCTCGCTGAGAACAGTCGGTGGTGCGCCTCTCGATCGGATACCGATCTATTTTGCGAGAGAGTGCAATAGTTGCGAAACTCCCCGCGGACGCGCAAACTCTTGTGTCGCGGTTAGATTCGAGGATCGCACCGGGGTTTCTCTGAGTGATATACAGCCGGAATACTCAATTACATGGACTGAACGTTAAGAGGAACAGCAGCGAATGCCTTCCACTACCAGACTAAAGACAAGACTCCTGCTACCGTTGGCATTGTTACTCGGCACGAGTATTCCCGCCCAGCATTCCCTGGCTCAGTCGGATGACGGGACTGCCCGTTCTTCACCGCAAAACGTGATCTTCATCCTGAGCGACGACCACCGGTACGACTTCATGAGTTTTCACGAGGGATCTCCGTCGTTTCTGGAGACGCCCAACCTCGACCGAATGGCTGCGGAAGGTCTACACCTGCAGAACGCCTTCGTCACGACGTCCCTGTGTTCGCCGTCGCGCGCGTCGATTCTGACTGGCAGGTACGCCCATAACCATCGGATCGTCGACAACACGTCTCCCATCCCGGAAGCGACTCGATTCTTTCCTGCAACGCTGAGTGAGGCGGGGTATGAGACCGCATACGTTGGGAAATGGCACATGGGCGAGGTGGATGACCGACCGCAACCCGGATTCGACCGATGGGTGAGCTTTCGTGGACAAGGCGTGTACTATAATCCTACGCTCAACATCGATGGCGAGCAGGTTCGACGCGACGGATACATTACGGATATCCTAACGGACTACGCGTTGGAGTGGCTTGATGGACGAGAGTCGGCCGATAAGCCCTTCTTCCTCTACCTGTCGCACAAGGCTGTGCATGCTGAATTCGTTCCGGCGGAGAGACACCGTGGACGATACGCGGAAGAGATTCCGGAGTATCCACCCAGCATGGCAAACACGGAGGCCAACTACCGCGGAAAGCCTGCGTGGGTAAAAGCACAGCGATACGGGTGGCACGGCGTCGACTATGCCTATCACGGCCAGATGGACTTCGACACGTTCTATCGGCGATACTGCGAAACGCTGTTGGCCCTCGACGAAAGCGTCGGAAAGGTCCTCGACTATGTGGAATCCTCTGGCCTCGGCGAGAACACACTCGTGATCTACATGGGTGACAACGGGTTCATGATGGGCGAGCACGGCCTGATTGACAAGAGGCAGGCGTATGAGGAATCCATTCGGGTTCCGATGCTCGCGTGGGCGCCAGGGTACATCAAACCAGCTTCGGTTGCCCCGCAATTGGTTCGCAACATCGACATCGCGC
>JAHHLP010000357.1 GCA_018679295.1 Rhodothermia bacterium | reverse complement strand
ATACTGCGATCGGCCGGGGCAGCGCTGGACAAGGCAGCTCAGGAGGCCGTGATGATGCTGGAATTCAAACCCGGCAGGCAGCGGAACCGGCCCGTACGCACCCTCATGGCCATCCCGGTCAAGTTTCAGCTTTCGTAGGCCTCTCTACGGGGGCGCCGGGCGACTGCCTGAGCTGGCGCGCGGCCGCAGCTATCGAGGATCCGTGCGCCGAAAGAGCCACGCGATGTAGCCGATTCCGAACAAGACGAAGCCGATTCCGATCAACAGGGACCGATCGTCCGCCGTTCCGTCGTCAAAGCGATCGAACATGTAGAGGGCGCACTGAATTCCGGAGAGGAGCCCGATCGTAAAGACTAAGATGACTGACCCAAGCCCGAGTCGCTTGCTGCCGCGCATCGCCCAAAATTCCAGTTGCTTCCTGTTGCGACTTATTCGAGAATCTGGCGACGAAGTTGCTCGAACGAATCAACGACGTAGTGGGCACCCTCGGCGGCAAGTGCGGCGCGTTCGAATGAGGTCAAGAGTCCGACAACTTCACACCCAGCGTCAAGCGCCGATCGGACTCCGTTGAGCGAATCCTCGATCACTAGACATGCGTTGGGTTCGAGTGACATCCGCTGAACGGTAATCGAGTATGGTTCCGGGTGCGGCTTTGGCCGTGTCACGTCTTCCGCCGTGACGATCACCTCGAAGGGGTCGCCGAGGCCCAGCATGTCGAGTGCGAATTCCTGGTCGTGCCGCGCTGCCGAGGTCGTCAATGCAAGCCGAAAACCGCTCTCCTGAAGGGAGCGCACGAAATCGACTGAGCCGTCGATGGGGCGAAGCTCGGGCATCAGGCTGCGGTAAGCAGCGTGCTTCTGCCGGACAAGATCGGCCGGATCCATCCCGTCTCGCCCATATTCTCGCACGATAAACTCGAACACGTCCTCCTCCCTCTGGCCTTTGAAAGTGGCGAGGATGCCATCGGGTACGTTCAGAGCGTTATCGGCGAAAACGACTTTCTGGGCACGTTCATGGAGCGGTTCGGAATCGATCAAGACACCGTCCATGTCAAAAATGACTGCACGCAGGTGTTTCAAAAGTAACTCCTGGATTTCGTGTGTGGGCTTTCGGTTAGGGGAGAGTACTGTTCAGCGGCCGTTGGTAGGTCGACGCATAGGAGGAGGCTCAAGGGGTCGATCTTGTCGTCGGTGCGTTGCGCGCTCTCATAAAATGGGTCTCCGAACCGGCTTCAACAACCTCGCCGTCGCGTCTCTTGACCCAGGTGTAGCTGAACACGGTGCCTTCACGAATCATGAAGCGGCCGGTCCAGGTCGGATAGTCCGTCGGGTCCAGCGGCCCCACCGCATGGTCGCCTCGCCATTCGCCCAACTCGGGGATATTTCCGGTGATGTAGACCATTTCACCAAATCGGGTTTCTACGTCGATCGTGATCGTTACCGGGACTGCCTTTTCGCGGCCTCGAGCATGCGGATGCGTTAACCACAAGCATTCATACGGTCCCAGTGCTAGGTCTCCGAACGTGAAGGTCAACAACTCATCTGTTATCACCTCGCGATAGCGTCCATTTTGCCACTGGGAGGGTAAGTCGCTGAGGTCTACCCGCTGCGAGGCCGATGACAGATTCGCAACAAGCAGGGCGGCCTCGGCACCATGCTGCCGCTCGACGACGAAGAGGCTGTCGTTGGGAACCGATACGATTTCCTGGCTGGAGCTGCCGTCGAGTGCCTTGCATGAGATCCTTGCCGCGGCGAGCCGCTGAATAGAGTGGAACAACGTATGTTCGATCGTACCGGGTTGGTGACGCAGTTCCGCTCGCGTCCAGTCCATCGGCGGACGGTGCACCCACCGATTGTCCGGTTTCTTGTGCGGGTCGTCAAGGTAGCGGTAATCGTTCAGCTGCCCGATCTCGTCGCCGCTGTACAGCAGCGGAATACCCTTCATGAAATACATCACCCCTTTCAGAAGCAGGAGTCGCTCGAGAGCGAGTTTGGCGGCGTCTTCATCGCCTTCCACGATGGCTTTCTGCAGGCCCGTTAAAGCCGCCGCTGTTCCGGATATTCGTGCTTCGCCCGTGTCGGGGTCTGATTGAAACCGATATCCCTCCGCGTACGTGTTCGCAAGCCGGCCAGAATAAAAGTCGGTGCAGAACCGGCGGGTATCGGGCCCGGACTGGTGCACGGCTTCCGCGTTGGCGTCGGAGATGCCCCACCCGATATCGTCGTGACAGCGGATGTAGTTAATCCAGGCGGTATCATCCGGCGCCGGCGGCAGATTCTGGAGGGTGGTCCGCAGCAACTGCGTGTTCTCACAGGCCAGAGCGTGCCAGAGGTGGTTCATCAGCGTGGCGTTGTAGGCGATGTCGCAGGCGCGGCCCTCGTAGCCACCCACGCCAAGGTAGCGGATGATATCGTCCGGCGCGACGATAGCCTCGGCCTTAAAGGCGACAGCCGGAGCCGCTATCCGCATCAGCGCCCTGTAGGCAACGAGGAGCACTACCGCCTCGATCTGGTTTTGGCAGTTCGTTCCCATTCGCTTCCAGGTGAACGGGACGGCGTCCAGTCTCAAGACGTCGGCGCCGGCATTCGCGAGGAACAACATCTCGCCAAGCATGGCTTCGAATACGTCCGGGTTCTTGTAGTTCAGATCCCATTGGAAATCGTAAAACGTCGTCCACACCCACTTCCTAAGCTCTGGCACGTACGTGAAATTCCCGGGCGAGAAGTCCGGGAAGACCTCGGGCAGCGTCTTCTCGAACGAGTCGGGCAGCCGCCGGTCTTCGAACATCAGGTAGAAATCCTGGTGCTGCTCGTTTCCGCGGAGGGCGCGCTGCGCCCAGTCGTGCTCCCGTGCCGTGTGGTTCATCACGAAATCGATGGCAAGGCTTATGCCGGCGAGGCGAAGTTCCTTTGCCAGCTGCCTCAGGTCGTCCATCGAGCCAAGTGAGGGGTTGACCTTGCGGAAGTCCGATACGGCATATCCGCCATCGTTCTGGCCCGGACGCGACTTGAGAAGAGGCATCAGGTGCAGATAGGTAACGCCGAGCTCGCGGAGATAGTCGATCCGGCTCTCGACGCCGTTGAGGTTGCCGGCAAACAGGTCGACATACATCATTATGCCGACCATTCGCCTATCCTTAAACCAGTTCGGGTCGTGGTACCGCCGCATGTCGAGTTCGACCAGGTCGGCGGCTCTTGCTTCTGCGCCGTCAAGCAGCGTCTTAAACAATCGGGTGACCCGGTCTTGGGTATCCGGCAGGTGTCCGTACAGCCGCTGGTAGGCCTCGTAGAAATCGCCGAAGTGCGCGTCAATCCGCTCCTTGATTTCCGGGCGCTCCTCAATGAGGGTTGCCTTGCTGGATGTCAGCCACCGGTCAAGATGCTGTCGAATCGCGCCGTGCATTTGCAGGCCATCGTATGCTAGTCGGAGATGCGGGCGAGGTCGACATCCGAAATCTTTGGCATGGCTCCGCGCCGTGTGGCCACGAGCGCGGCGTAACGGTTGGCGAACCGGAGGGCCTCTTCGGGATCGGACTCGCGGACGAGCTTGTGAGTCATCGCCGCGATGAAGGAGTCACCGACACCGACAAAGTCGCCGTCGGATGTATCTACAGCCACGCCAGGTACCGCGACCCTTCCATCCTTTGTCGTAATTGCCGCGCCGTCCTTTCCGTACGTCGTGCAAACCTGTGCGACCTCCGTCTCCTCCAGCAGCCATGCGATGAGATCCGGCTTGCCGAGGAGGTCTGACACCGTCTCTACTTCGGCTGCGCTCATCTTCACCATGTCCGATCGCTTGAGGGAAGCCTCGAGTACCCGGGCGTCCACGAAGGGAGGGCGAAGGTTGACGTCGAGAACGACGAGTGCTCGGCCACGAGCTTCCAGGAGAAGTTCGTGCACGGCATGCCGGCTCGCGGGCGATCGCTGCACGAGTGTGCCGTAGCAGATCGCATCTGCTTCTCGGACAAGAGCCATGGCCGCCTCGGTCGGCTCAATGAAATCCCAGGCCACGTTCTCCACGATCACATAGTGCGGCTCGCCTTCTACGAAGGAGACTTGCACGGTGCCGGTCGGGTGTTCCTTGTCCCGTTGCACGCCCGACACGTCCACGCTGCGCTTCTCGAGAAAGGTGATCAGATCCTCGCCGTCCACGTCGGCTCCAACGCGGGTCACGATCGCGCCGCGGTCGCCAAGAAGTGTTGCGTGGTACGCTACATTGGACGGGGCCCCTCCCGGCCGCCGCTCGTCAGGAAAGAGGTCCCAGAGGACTTCGCCAATTGCAACAGTCTTATAGGTCAAGTCGCGCGCCTACCACCAAGAGATGACGAAGATCGCGATCACCACGAGCATGGCAACCGACTGGTATCGATAGTTCTTGTACCAGGGGAGAGCTGCCAGAGCTTCTTCCTCTTCCTTGAAGACTGCCGGCGACCACGTAAGCTCGCGGACGACATCTTCGTCCGGCTTCTCCGTGGCGAGACTCACGATGGCCATTGCCACGACCGAGATCACAAGCAGGATGGGAGCCAGGTACAGAAAGTGCAACACGGGGA
Source organism: Rhodothermia bacterium (assembly GCA_018679295.1). GTDB lineage: Bacteria > Bacteroidota > Rhodothermia > Rhodothermales > JABDKH01 > JAHHLP01. The sequence goes on along the minus strand of JAHHLP010000357.1, from coordinate 6,344 downwards.
CGCCGTCCGCAACCATTTGCAATTGCTCGGGACTCAAGGGTCCTGTCTGCACAATCAGGTTCCCCGTGACGGCTGTCACGAAGAACCCTGCTGCTGCGAGGTGACCCACAACGAGTGCCGCGAAGGACCCGTGACGGTTAGCTCGTTTCCAGAAGATGCCGACGATAAAGCACGCCACGATGGGCGGCGCCAGGTAGGCGAGCATCTGCTGCAGATAGACCCAGATGTTTGGAAACTTGATGATCTGAGGTGCCCAGAGAATGGCAAGCGTCATGAAGACGAAGGTCACCACCCGTCCGGCGACAACGAGGGCTTTGTTATCGGCGTTCGGACGCAGCTTCTTGATAAAGTCCATGGTGACGAGCGTCGAGGCCGAGTTGAGTGTTGAGTCGACGCTCGACATGATCGCGGCCACCAGAGCGGTGATGATGAGCCCGCGTATTCCAATCGGCAGAAGATCGAACATGAGTGTGGGGAAGATGAGGTCCGTGTTTGCCGCGAGCGCGGGAAACTCGGCGGCCGGATACATGAGTCGTCCAAAGATGCCCGGCATGACCATGATGAACAGGATGGGCAGCTTGAGCAGGCCCGCAAAGAGTGCTCCCCAGCGACCGTGGTTGAGGTCCTTGGCCCCGAGCGTGCGCTGCACCATGAATTGGTTCGTCCCCCAGAAGTAAAAGCCGAGGAGGAATACGCCGGTCACGAGGCCGGGCCACGGGAGCACGGGATCCGAGGCGGGACGTACGATACTCAAGTCTTCCGCGGGTACGGCTGCCGTCACGGCATCCCACGAACCGCCGATCGCGTTGAACGAAAGGACCGCGACGAGGAATGCGCCGATCAGGAGGAGAATGGCCTGTACCGCATCTGTGTAAACAACCGCCTTCAGGCCGCCCGCGATTGTGTAGATGCCGGCCAGGATGCCGAGCACGAGGACCGACTGCCACAGTGGGATCTGAGGATAGATGATCTGGATGACCAATGCGCCGGCGTACAGTGCGGCAGCGGTGTCAATCACGATGTTCATGACGATCAGCAGCGCCGAGAAGTAATAGCGGGACCGTTGATCGAAACGGCGCTCCAGGAACTCCGGCATCGTGAAGATCTGCGTCTTCAGGTAGAAGGGGAGAAAGAAGACGAGGAAGAAGATGAGAACGAGGGCGGCCATCCACTCGTAGTTGTACACCGAGATTCCGGAGCTGTATGCGCTGGAGGAGAGTCCGATCAGTGTGCTTGAGGACACGTTCGATGCGAACAGCGAGAAGCCGATCAACCACCACGTCAGAGATCGCCCGGCCAGGAAGTAGTCGTCCGTGGTTTCGGTTCGTTTCGCAACGTAGAAGCCCATCCACACGATGAACACGATGTAGAGGGCGACCATCAGAAAGTCGAGGGCGTGCAGCTGAAATTCTGGCATGGGCTCGAGAAGATGATCCGAGGCGTGTCCGCGATGAGTGCGGCGTAAGAGTCGACCCCCTAGAATACAAAAAATGGTCAAAAGCCGCCCTATGGGTGCTAACGGGGGCTTTGGTTCACAGAAACCCTACAATCGCTCGGTTTTCAACCGCATGAAATGCGCAGTTGTCCTGCCAGCCGCGGAGGAGATTGCCTGAGGTGATCTTCCTCGGCCGGCAGCGACATTCATCGTAGAGTCATGTCTCCGGATCGGTGCGGCGGACTTCCGACTGATTGATACCGAAATGATTCATCACATCTTGCTGAGGAGTTTCCGCCGCGCCATTCTCTTTGGCTGAGGTGCCGCCTCGTGTGCGCCGTGAGGGTGTTGCGTATTGCGGTACGAGGCTGGCACCTTCTACTATTCCTTCGTCTTGATCAGGATGACACCGTTGGCGCCTCGCGATCCATAGATCGCCGTTGAGGCCGCATCCTTGAGGACCGTAATCGATTCGATGTCGTTGGGGTTCAAGAAGGAAACCACGCCACCGGGTCCGGGTGCGATGGGTACATCGTCCACTACGTAAAGCGGGTCCGCGTTGCCATAAATCGACGACCGTCCTCGAATTTGGATTCGCAGTCCGTCGCCTTCCTGAGTTACCCGCACTCCGCTCACCCGCCCACGAAGCAACTCGGCAACGGTGGATGCAGGACGGGTTCGCTGCACGCTGTCCGCGCTGATGGTAGTCACCGACCCGCTTATGTCGGCTTGACTCTGCGTTCCATACCCTATGCCAACCTCGACCTCGTCTGCAGCGTTTCCGGACTGGGTACTTTCAGATGAAGCGCATCCCAGAAACGCGACGGTAATCGAAATTGCCGCTATGTATGACGAAACGTGATGCATGAAGGTGAACACAATCCCCAGAGGTGCAACGCGCGACGGTCAATGTGTTCCTTGAGTGATCGCCTTTTGCACCCTCTGACGGCACCTGCAGTTTTCGCGCTTGCGCTTGCGCTCGGATTCCGATTCGGGCTCACCTTGATCGCCGCCATTCAACGCAATTCGGGCTCACTGCTTTTGGAGCTTTATCGACCCTCCTACGCCGGGCCCGAATATAGTGCCATCAATCTGCTGCCGATCCTCTCTGACCTGTCCATTCAGAGTGCCGGGCGGCTGGTTCCCAAACGTGAGATCCAATTGAATGACAGGGTGAGTGTACCAACCGCTAGCGCTGAACGAGCTGATGGCGCCGGATACTGACACGGAACCGTCTCCACTGATTGATATGCCGGAAAACGGATCACTCGCTCCCTCCAGAATCGAGATCTGCACTGAGGTTGCGCCGTTTGTTCCGTCAACGCTGCCACTATACGTGCCAGTAACCGTCAGCTCGGAGGAGTCGCCGCCACTGTTGGAGTCACACCCGCTTAGGACTCCAAGACCAATTACGAGTATTAGCAAACGTGCGGACGTGCCCATTCGTCTCATGTCCTCACTTCAATCTTCTCAAGGCAATTCATGTGTGGCCAACGGGTTCAACCGCAACGTCAGATTGTTCGTCACATAATTTCCCACAGCCCCACCTTGGTCCACGCCATCCTCAACGGCAGGCCGATAGTGTATGCCGCCGTATAATCTACTAATTGCCGCTTCCGCAGAAGCTTCCATGAATGAATTGAAGGACCGGACGGGAAGCCCGTACTCAACCTCTGTGGTATCGGCAAACGCGAAGTTGTCCCCGTAGACTTCTGTCAGCGCGATTGCCGCTGCCGTAGAGATCACGCTGTGGCCACTGGTGTACTCCGGAAACGGCGGTGTCTGGAGGAGCGGAATCCATTCCTCATCGATATGCCGGTTGATCACAGTCTCGGGCCGTACCAGGTTGCTCCGGTACTTCTCATCCCAACTGCTGATGAACGCATCGGAAATGGCGATGGCGGTAAGGGCATAGGCTTCGGCAGCCTGCACCATGTCGGCTTGAGCGAGTCGGCTGGCGATCGCGGTGATTCCGATCCAGTGTCCGCCCGGCGTGATCTTCTTCGTGGCAAACATGACATGTCCCCGCGTGTTCATCACGTACGGGTTACAGTCCCAAAAGGCGGCGATCTCCGCTTGCTCGTCGCTCAGGTTGATTCCTACTTCGTACACCTCGAGCGCCTCGCGAAAAAACTGACTGTCCTTGTCTACCGAGTACGGAGTCGGTGGCGGTGGTATGAACTGGTCAGCCGACGACAGAACAAAGGGACGGATCTTGTTCCAGTGCGGTTCAATACCGTCGATGTATGCCGGCGGCGTCGGTATCCAGCGCCCCGGCTCGTCCTCGACGGTGTATTTGGGGAAAGTCCTCGTCTCCTTGTAATTATCGGTATTAGCCCAGGCGATTACGTGATTCGCTATTTCGTCGCCGAAAGCCATCGATCTTTTTCGCACATCAGACGGTATTCCCATCTCCTTCCAGCGACCGTGTATCTCCTCGTGGAAGGTGCCTATTCGGTCTTCTGAAAAGACGATCGCTCGCGCTACCATCAGGAACGAATGAATGGCTGCTACCTCGAAGACATAGTCCGCATCGGGTTTCGGGCTTGGCAAATCGGTGAGTGCCTGCAATTGACCGGCAAGGGATCGATAGGACGGGTTGCCGGCGGCCAAAGCTTCGTACGCGGCGATTGCGGGATATGCGTATCCTCGGGCCGCCTGGGGCGGACTGAAGATGTCGTGGACCATGACATCCGTGAGTTGCTTTGTCGACGCATGCAGCAACTCGGGGTCTGACGCCGCCGACCGGTAATCGTGACTGGCCGCACCACACCCTGAAGACAAAGCAGTAGTGATCACCAAACCGGCCGCGAGGGAAATCGTTGCGATTGATTTGGAGCTGTTCACTTGTAGTCGAAACTCGTCGATTCGGCTTCGGCGCCGAGTTGTTGGGCTTCGGCGTCAATTAGTGGTAGAAACTACGCACCACGATTCGATCAGTTCACGATCCGCGAGCCCCCGTTGATTGCCGGACGGGTTCCACAAACAGCAGTGAGAGTCCATTGCGAGCGAAGACGAGCGTGGATCCGCTGCCAGCGCGCAGCCGCGTGATTTCTCTCACCTCTCCTTCGACGAGCAATCCACTTTCGGCAGGGCCAACGGCTTCCAATTGGCCGTCAGGGGTACTGGCCAGCAGCAGGCCGTAGCTGGCGTCGTAACGCCCGCGATCGGGTCGAACACCGGAGAAATTACCGGCCGCGATGGCATCAGGTAAACCGTCATCGTTGAAGTCGCCCACCTCAAACGCATAGATGGGTGCGAACTGAGCCTCCGTTGGTAGTTCGGTAAGTTCGAACCGCCCGTCAACGTTCCGCGCAATCTGGGACGCGAAGGTGTAGACCTCGAGAACTTCGGCTTCCCGGACTTCGGCAGGACTGAAGATCTCCTCCAGACGTCGGGCGCCGAACTCCGTGAAGGTCGTGTATTTTTTCCGCAGCGGCTCGATCTGCCGGACAATATCCTGCGTCGAAGCAAACGGGTAGCTCACGCCTCCGACGTAGCGCGTCAGGAACTGGTCCAGGCTTCCGTTGCCGTCGAAGTCCTTTATGTAGAGCCGGACGGGCTCTTCGGAACTTGCTTTCAGCTGCGAGTTGAGGCCGAGATTCCCGAGCAGCAGGTCCTCGTCACCGTCTCGGTCCATATCCGCGACCTCGACCGTGTTCCACCAGCCGTTGGTGCCGTCGAGCCCAAGGCCTGAACTTTCGTTCACGAATTTGCCGTCTCGTTGCATGAATACGGCAATCGGTTGCCACTCTGCCGTGACGACCAGGTCGGGTAGGCCGTTGCTGTCTACATCGGTCCACGCGGCGTCCGTAATCATGCCAAAATTGGCGACTCCGGGGGCCACATCCACTGTGACATCACGGAATCTGCCTCTTCCGTCGTTTTCCAACAGGTAGCTTTCGGGTGCAACGCCGTACTCACGTGAGACCACGCGGCTGCCGACGAAAAGATCAATGTCTCCATCGTTGTCGTAGTCCTTCGCTGCAACGCAGCATCCGTTTTGATAGCGCTCTGGCAATGCTTCTCGCGACCGTTCAAAGTTGCCCTGCCCATCATTCAGATACAGACGATCCAGGAGTGCTTCATTCTGACCCCAGAACTCGTTTCCTCCCGATACCACGTATAGGTCCGGGTCGCCATCTCCGTCTGCGTCAAAGAACGCCGCGTGGACATCTTCTTGTACCGAATCGGCCCTCATTACGCCACGGCTGCTCTTGACAAAAGACGCGCCGTTGCTCAACAACAACTGCGCAGCCTGCCACTTAGCTCCTCCCACAAAGATGTCATCGAGTCCGTCACGATTGAGATCTGCTGTCGCGAGCGCGGGTCCATCCATTGATACCTTGTGAGGCATCAGGATTTCACGATTGAAGTCCATGAACCCGTTCTCGTCATGGACATAGTCAATACCCGCCGGCGACTCGGTCGATTGGAACAGGCGGGAGGGCGGATCGGAAGTCGGATATTGAAATACACCCTTCGCATTTTTCTGATGTACGTCGGTCACTTCATTTGCAGGCACGTTAGTGAGCACCTCAAAGCGACGATCCGGCCAGACGATCACAAGTGAATCGATCTTCGTTGCGTCTCCCAGTCCGAAATAGAGACGTGGCTCGGGAGAGGACAGCCATCCGCGGGTGGACGTGAGGGAGCGATACTGGGTGGTATCTCCGGTGGTCGCGTACACTCGAACGCCGATGCCGCTTGTGTTCGGCGCCTCTCCATGCGGATCGATGACTAGAAAATTTGCGCGCTCAATTCGGTCCGACGCAGTGTTTCTGTAGATCCACGCTCGTTCGTTAACGTTGTTGACCACCAAATCGAGGTCGCCGTCGTTGTCAAGATCCGCATAGACGGCACCATTGGAGAAACCCTTGTCTGCCAGCCCCCATTCGAGTGCCTTGTT
>JAHHLP010000592.1 GCA_018679295.1 Rhodothermia bacterium | reverse complement strand
GTCGAAGATGCCGGCAAGCCGGCCGTCTGCAAGTGTGCCGTCGAGCCGCGCCGATGTGATGGTCTGTTCATTGACGCGAGACGTGTCGAGGACCACCGACAACGATCCGCTGCTTTCACCGTCCGCGATGCGGACTTCGCCTGTCAGGCGTCCGGTAAGATCCGTCACCCATGCGGACTTCCGGGTGAGTTCCGCAACATCGACAGACCTAAATGAGAGTTCCCCGATCTCGTACCGCGGGGTAGAGCTGAACGGGCGACCGGTGACGTCGAAGGTGGCGAAGCCTCCGCGGACCTGCGCGTTGCCGGATACCTCGACAGCTCCGCGTTGCATGGCTATGTCGGCCTGCGACGATTGAATCTCTGTGTCGCCATAGTAGCTGTCCGATAATTCAACCGACGCCTGCAGTTCCATGGTCGACAGGTCGAGCCCCGAACCGGAACCGCTCAGTCGACCACTAATCGAAGAGCGAAGTGTATCCCCCCTCAGTTCGGCCACCGGTACTGCAGCGAGGTCCATCGACTGCACGGAATAGGTCGGCCGCTCACCTCTGTTGAGGCGACCGCGCGCGGATACCGTACCATCTGCTACCGCAAGCCGGAGATCGGCGTCCACCCTGGATGCCGCAAGCACGGCGTTCAAGCGGCCTTCGCGCAGAGGGACCTGGTTCCAATGTGACCGATCAAGATCGAGTATCACTGAAGCGGTTGCGGCTTCCGGGGAGAAGCCCGTTCCGTCGACCTTCAGGCTGCCCTGCAGACTTGCCGGTTGAGACAGGCCGGACAGGCGACTTGGGTCGAGGTTTTGAAACCGAAGCTCGCCGTTGTAAGCAGGTACGTCATCAAAGGGCCGTGCGTTGCCGGTCAGCCGGAGGTTGGATCCGTTCACTACCGACGCAAGACTGAATGTTGCCCGTCCATCGGTGAAGCGGGCGCTTCCCTCCAGTATGTCAATGTCGTATCTCGCAAAATCAAACGGGTCCATTCTGAGGCGGACGTCCCCGTTCAGGCTGTCGGCAGACGGCCCCGTCACCTGGCCGGTGATCGACCCGGTTAAGACGCTGGGCGAAGAGTTCCCGGACCCAAATAGGTAGGATGTACTCAGTCGATCAGCGGTCGCATCCAGGGACATGCTCAGGACGTCGGCACCGGGAGGCGAGAAAGACCCCTCGGCCGACAACGTAGAACCATCTCCGAAGCCGGCAGATAGTTGTGCCTCGATTGAGCGGCCATCACCCGCTGCATGTACATCCAGCCGGACCTCGGCGTCTGGATTCAGTCCCGGAAGGAAGAGCTGTATGTCGCGAAAGGAAAGAGGAGAGGCCTGAACCCGAAAGTCGACCGAATCGACCTCCTGATCTCCCGGGAAGACAATCGATCCGCTACCTGACACGTCACTCAATGCGGATCGAAGGTCCAGCCGGTGGAGGTCCAGCCTTCGATCCTCAAGGCGAAACCGCAGAAATGCCGAGACCGTGTCGGACGCACCTGCAGGCCGAAACCGTGCGCTGAGCGAATCGAGGTCGACGCGGAATCCATCCCCGGTGCGAAAGTCGCTAACGGACAGGTTGAGCGCCCATGCCTCCATGGTCGAGTCGGGGTCCCGACTTTGGAAGGTCATCTCGGCCTCTCCGTCGGTCAACGAAAGGTCGTCGATTGAGACGATGGTCGACGACGGAACCTCAGTGGTGTCGGTTGGAAAGGCGTTGAAAAGGTCCCACGTACTATCAGCGAGTTGCCTCATCCGGACGACGGGTTCGCGGATGCGGATGTGCTCGAGAGAGACCTGCGATCTCATCAAAGGCAGCAGTCGAATCGACGCCGATGCCGCAGGAACGTGGACCATCACGCGGTCGTCGTCGGATGTGATGCTGAACTCATCAACAATCAGCCCGGACAGTAAACCACCCCGAACCTCTTGCGCCGACATCGATGCTCCCTGAAGCGGGTCAAAACGGTCCAGGGCCCATTGGGCTGTCGCATTGACAACAGGGTCGATCTCAAGCGCCAGCAGCAGACACACGGCGAGAACCACCAACGCGATTGGAATCGCGACCAGCATCCTCGTGATACGCCTGAGGATGGAGGTGCGCTTGGCACCCTCGCTTCCTCCGCGCTTCTCTTCGCCACCGATATGTTCCTTTCCAGGGGTCACGGTTTAGAATGTCTGCCCGATGCTGAGATGAAAATTGAAACGTCGTGAGAATTTCTTGTTGTCGTTTCCCTCGAAAGCATCTCTCGGAGAGAGTAAGTCGGTGTCAGAGGGATTTACCTTGAAGGCAATGTCGAATCGAATGAAGCCCACCGGCGTGCGATATCGAACACCCGAGCCAACGCCGAATCGAAGGTCATCGAAGCGGAAGTTGCCGTTGTCGACGATCTGAGTGCTGCCGTCGGGCATTTCCACTTCCTGGGCCGATACCTGGCCGGCGTCCAGAAACGTCGCCAGTCGCCAGGCGCTGGGAAGACCCGGGAAGGGATATCGCAGCTCGACATTCATCGCGATCTTTGCACGACCGCCGGCTGGCTCATACACGATCGTTTCGCTGCCGGTACTCGCCGTGCGTGCTGTCTTCGCGCCCAGGAAGCCCGTGTCCCAGCCCCGCACGTCGGATGCCCCACCGGCATAGAAAAGAATGGGGTCGAAGCGATCCTCGAATGTGGGATCGTCGGCGTCCAGTGCCTCACGACTTTTCCCAAGAGGCCAGAGCCTGCCAAACTGCGTTCGAACTCCGACGGAGATCTTCTTGGTAATCGGAATGAAGCCCTGTACTTCGGTACCGAGCTTCACGTACTCGACCTCGGATCCGAGGATGCTGCCAGCACTCTCAACGTACGGACGGATCAGATATCCCCTCCGCGGGCTGAGGTAGTTGTTGAGCCAGCCAACGGTCGCGTTGAGGGAAATGACCGATTTGTTAAACAGGTCCCGGCTCTCGACGTCGATCTCTTCGGCGGTACGTGTGAACTGCAGCGAGCGGACGAACGTGTAGGCTAGAGTGAAAGGGCGGAACGGAAGACGTTGATAGATGAGCGTGGTGCTGAACCCGAAGTCTCGCCTGTTGATGCCCAGCGGTTCGTTGCTTTCCAACAGGTTCTTGTCGCGTTCGAACTGGAGGAACGGCGACACATTGCCCGATAGATAGGATGAGAAGAGGTAGGGTTGACGAATGCTTAGCGTTACGTTGAACTGCCGCGGCGCCAGGCTTTCCCCTGAGGTTCGCGCGAGCAATCCGGTGGCTGCCCTGGCGTTGACGCTGAAGTTGCGGGCGCTACCAAAGAAGTTGCGGTGCCGCCACTCGGCGTTCAACTCGATGCCGTCCTCGCGCGAATAACCGGTCTGTCCGGTAATAAACCGAAGCTTGGACTCCCGCACCCGATACCTGACCGTGACCGTGCTATCGACCGGCTGCTCGGGGAGATCCGCAAGGGCAACGCGGAAGAGGTTGAGACCGAAGATCTCCTGCTGTCCCTGTGTGAGGCGGCGGTGAGAATACAGGTCGCCTTCTCGAAAGGGCAGCTCCCGAGTCAGCACCCGAT
>JAHHLP010000512.1 GCA_018679295.1 Rhodothermia bacterium | reverse complement strand
GACAATCGCCGAATGGCAGACGCGGACAAAATTTCGGACGATCAACTGGTGGAGCGGGCCCGTGACGGTGACGCCGACGCGTTTCGTAAGCTTGTTGAAAGGTATGAGGGTCAGGTGGCTGCTACGGTAATCGGCATGGTCGGGTATGGTCAGGACGCGGAAGACGTCGGACAGGAAGTTTTCATTCGCTTCTTTCGTTCGCTGGATCGGTTTCGTGGCGACGCGGCGCTTGGTACGTATCTGACGCGCATTGCCATCAACCAGTCGCTGAAGATGATCAGAAAGCGTAAGTCGCGGCTGAACCGCTTCGCAGGCTCTGTCGATGATCTCGAGTCGAGGTTGGAGCCGGTCGGTGACCTGTCGGCCGAGGTGGAAGAGTCGGAACGGCAACGGCTGGTACACGCGGCACTCGGTCGACTGAAAGCCGACCATCGGGCCGTCGTGGTGCTGCGCATGCTGCAGGGTTACTCCACAAACGAGACCGCCGAGTTGTTGGGTGTACCGGCAGGCACCGTTATGTCCCGTTTGTCCCGAGCCCTCGAGCGCTTGGAAGAACTGCTCGCGCCGGTGATCGAACTGCGGACGACGGACGCAACAGGATGATTGCATGAGGACAAGAACATGAAAGTTGATCGAGATACAATGCTGCGGCTGCTCCGTGGAGAGCTTGACCCTGTAAGCGAGGAACGTGCGCAAGACGCTATCAGACGCAGCCCTGATCTCCAGTCGGAACTGGATCAACTGAGCCGCCTCAATGCAATGATGTCGTCATCCGCTGCCAGTTCGTTCGGGCCATACTTTGCCGATCGCGTGATGAAGAGGATCGCTGGCAGGGCGACAGACGCGAAAGCCGTGCTTTACGAAACGATGCAGTGGGTCTTTCTTCGGCTCGCTGCCGCGTCCGTTCTGGTCGTCATCGGGCTTGGAACCTACAACGCGCTCCAGGGGCAGGACCTGGAAACCTCCGCATCGACGGTCGAGGCTATCTTCGGATTGCCCGCCGATGACCTTGAGAGTCTGTATTACCTGCAGGGTATTTAGGATCTGCCGAAAAGAAAAAGGACGAACGGTGCCATGTCTCCCCGAACAAAATCCATATTGCTGTTGCTGGCGACCCTCATCATCGGTCTTCTGCTTGGCGCGTTGATCAATGGGTATTTTGTGCGTCAGCGGCTTGACAGGCTGGGCAGCTTGATGACGCGCGACGGATACTCGTCGCGACTGATTGAGGTTGTCAACCCGTCGAACGAGGAGCAGCGCGAAGCCCTTCGCAGCGTTTTGGACGGCGCCTCGCCGAAGGCCATTGAGATCATGCGAGAGTCGCGGCAGGCCATGAGAGCGCTGAACGACTCAGTCAAAGCAGAGCTTGAGGATATTCTGACGGAGGAGCAGATGGCACGGCTCGAGGAGCATCTTCGTTTTAGACGAAGGGGTCCGTGGCGGGACGGCCGCCCACGCCTGGAAGAACCGGGTCCACCTCGATCTCCGCGATTCCGCCGGCATATGAGAAGGGATAGCGGTCGGGTACATGGTGACTCTATGCCTCCGCCTCCTCCGCCTCCGATCGAGTGAGGCAAATCTGACCGTCACAGTTGGACCATGAGTACGCTGGTGACTCGATCGCCGGAGATGATCGCTGCCGGTGTAGCCGGAGTCATCGGCCTGCGTGCAGGTCTGTGGCTGACCACCTCTTCTGAAACCGCCTATTTCATTGTCTTTGGACTTCTTCCTGTCTGGATTCTCGTTGAGCTTCTTCTGGTAGCGGGGACCGTGCTCTGCGCTTACGGAATCATTGCGAAAAGGACGGTTCTTTTTTTTGGTCAACCATTCGAGCGTCAACTGTCGATTCCGCTTTGCCTTGTGGGGGTGGTGACCATCATGATCGAAACGATGCTTTGGCTATATGGCCTGAGGGCTGCGGCCTAGCGCGCATACTTCGGCGTCGTGTCAGAACGTTGCCGCGGCCCGTCGTCGGCCGGCCCGCGGTTTCATAAGACCGAGACTGGATCGTCTCCGGCTGATCCGTAGAGGGCGTTGTCTGGCACGGTTTTGTGTCTATTAGCCCGCATTTTGGTTATTATTCAGTTATTAGGTGGCAGTGAGCGACAACGGACGGATACTACAAGCGGCGGTACTGAATGGCTGGAGAGTTTACGCGCATGCTCGTGCGCGTGCGGGACGGGGATGACGACGCTTTTGACACCATCCTTCCGTACGTCTACGACGAGCTTAAGCTGATCGCGCACCGGCATCTGCAGCGTGAGCGCTCCGGCCATACGTTAAACACGACGGCACTCGTACACGAGGCGTACCTGAAGCTCGTCGATCGTGAGAACGTGGAGTGGCAGGACCGCGCCCACTTTCGCGCGGTCGCGGCGCAGGCCATGCGACGAATCCTGGTAGACTACGCACGAAAGCGAAATGCTTTGAAGCGGGGCGGCAAGAGCAAGCCGCTCACGTTGAACGAGAGGACAATCGCCGTCGAGGCGCAGGCCGAAATGCTGGTGATGCTCGACCAGGCGATGTCACGGCTGGAGACCCTCAGTTCGCGACTCTGTCGTGTTGTAGAGTACCGGTTCTTCGGGGGCCTCACGGATGATGAGATCGCCGCTGTGCTTGACGTCTCCGATCGGACGGTGCGCCGCGACTGGGTGAAGGCCAGGGCGTGGCTCTTTAAGGAGTTGTACCCAGAAATGGAGTGAAGTCGGCCGGGTCCGGATGACCGGGAAGACGCGCGGCAAGGCGACCCTGAATGCTTTCCAAGAAATGGTCCAACCTCGCCGTTCTGACGGGCGCCGAACTTCTCGCCCTGGGGCTATGGTTCTCGGCGTCGGCCGTTGTTCCACAGCTCTCAGACCAGTGGAACCTGCCGGCGTCAAGGGCCTCATGGTTGACCATGAGCGTGCAGGTGGGCTTCGTCGTCGGTGCTCTCTTAAGCGCCATCCTGAATCTTGCCGATCGAATCCCGCTCCGGGTCCTCATTGGAGTGGCTTCCCTGGCAGGGGCTGCCTTTAACGCGGCGATCGCGCTCTTTTCGCCGGGGCTTGCGGGGGTGTTGGTCCTGCGTTTCCTTACCGGCGCGACCCTCGCGGCTGTCTATCCACCTGGAATGAAAGTGGTCGCGAGCTGGTGCCTGGAAGATCGCGGACTTGGCATTGGCATTCTGGTTGGCGGGATCACGATCGGTTCCGCGATGCCTCATCTGATCAACGCCGTGCCGTTTTTTGGCGAAGCCGGGATGCCTCCTTGGCCGATCGTATTGCAGGTCAGCTCGCTTCTGGCGGCCATTGGAGGGGTGGTGATTCTGCTCTTTGTGCGAGTTGGACCGCATCTCTCCGAGTCGGCGCCATTCAACTGGCGATTTGTTGGCCAGGCACTGGCTCATCGACCAACGAGACTGGCCAACTTCGGATACCTCGGCCATATGTGGGAGCTGTACGCCATGTGGACCTGGGTACCCATCCTGCTGATCGAAGTCTACGCCGCCGCCGGCTGGAGCGGGGAGGCAGCGCGCATTGCCGGCTTCTCCGTCATAGCCATCGGAGGAGTGGGCTGCGTGCTCGCCGGAGCACTCGCCGACCGGTTCGGACGCACGCGCTTGACCGTCTGGAGTCTGGGTCTGTCCGGCTCGTGCGCGCTGGCGGCCGGATTCCTCGTCGAGCTGCCTCTGCTACTCACGGTTTTGTGCCTCATTTGGGGATTCGCCGTTGTGGCAGACAGCGCACAGTTCAGTGCGGCCGTCAGCGAGCTGACCGACAAGAGGTACGTCGGCAGCGCACTGACCATCCAAACCTGCATGGGGTTCTTGCTGACGGTCGTGACGATCCAGATTGTGCCGCCCATCGTCGAGGCGGTAGGCTGGCGATGGTCGTTCGTCCTTCTGACGCTCGGCCCGATCTTCGGGATCTGGAGTATGAGAGCGCTCCGTGCCCTCCCGGAGGCAGCAAGGATGGCATCTGGAAGCCGCTAGGGAGCGTCCAGGTCAGTACTTGTCCGAAATTGAATACTTTTCTCGCGTTCATATAGAATAGCGTTGTTGAGCTCCTTACCACTTACCCTTCATCACACGCACCCGTGACATCTTCCCTACACTTCATCGCAGGGGCTTCGCCGACAGGTTGGCTCGGCTTGTGGGCAAACCTTGGGCAATCGACCGCCCGTCACCGCTAAGAAATGTCAGCTCCCGACTGGAAGGACATAGAATCTTTATTTGAAGCAGCGCTGGATCATCCGGAAGATGAGCGCCTCGAATGGCTGAGAGGCGTTTGTGAGGACCCCGATCTTTTTCGCGAGGTGGCAGCGATGCTTCGTGCCGCCGACAATGCGGGTACCTTCCTTTCGAGACCGGCCAGCGAGGTCGCCTCGACGCTAATCATCGACTCGCATCGAAACGGGTCTCGCGTAGAGGAGGATCGGGAAGAGTGGGCGTCGGCAAGTGGGCGTATAGGTCGATACCGCATCGTCGAGCGTATCGGATGGGGAGGCGCAGGTGCCGTCTACATGGGTGAACGCGCAGACGGTGAGTTCACGCAGCGGGTAGCCCTGAAGCTGCTGCGAGAAGACCGCATGAGCCGGGCGCAGCAGCGTCGTTTTCTTGCCGAAAGGCAAATACTTGCCTCGCTCAACCATCCGGGGATAGCGCGACTGCTTGATGGCGGTGTTACGGAAGAGGGCATCCCATTTATCGTGATGGAGTACATCGACGGGCGCCCGATCGACGAGTACTGCGATGCGGGCGGGCTTTCGATACGTGACCGACTCGCTCTCTTTCAGCGTGTGTGTTCGGTGGTCCAGCATGCCCACGGCCAGCTTATCGTGCATCGCGACATCAAGCCGTCGAACGTGATGGTGACCGACGACGGGCAGGTCAAGCTGGTCGATTTCGGAATCGCGAAGCTGCTCGATGCAGAGCACGACCGGCCCGGAGCCGCGAGGCCGACCTTGAATCTGACTCCGGAGTATGCCAGTCCCGAGCAGGTACGGGGCGAGCCGGTTACGACAGTCTCCGACGTTTACTCGCTCGGCATACTGCTGTATCAACTTCTCGCGGGTAAGAGACCGTACGAGATGTCGGGTGCCAGCGCGGCACGAATCGTGAAGACGGTTTGTGAGGTCGATCCACCTCCGCCGAGCGCTTGTCTCAGGGAGCCGGTAGAAGCGGAGGATGAGGAAGAGTACTTGACGCCTGCAGACGTCGCCCGGCGCCGATCAGCAAGCCTCGACAGCCTTGAGCGACAGCTTCGCGGCGACATCGATACCATTGTCATGAAGGCGTTGCGGAAGGAGCCGGCGCGCCGCTATCAGTCGGTGCAGTCGTTCTCGGATGACATCGGTCGCTTTCTTGATTCGCGGCCGGTTACAGCTCGGAAGGACACGTATGCCTACCGCATTTCGAAATACATCCGTCGCAACCGCATCATTGTTGCGGCTGTAGCCGTGGTCACGCTGTCGTTGCTCGGTGGACTTTGGGTTTCGCTATGGCAGGCCTCTGAGCGGGCGGAGCAGGCTTCACGCGCCGAGCAAACGACGCGCTTCATGAAGGACATGCTGGCCGGGTTCGACCCAAATGCGCGTCCGGACGAGCTGCAGCACGTGGAGCAGATCCTGGATATGGGCAGGCAGCGCCTGCATGCGGACCTGGCCGGCGAACCTGATCTCGCCGCCGAGATAGCGGTAGTTCTGGGCGACTTGTACGAAGACTACGGTCTGTATGAAAAGGCGCGCGAGTTGTACGAGCTTTCTCTCGCTGATCGGGGGTCCGCCGCAGTCAGGGACGATGCCGCTACTGCCGACATCATGGCCAAGCTATCGTGGGTGGTCAACAAGATTGGCGACCACGAGGAGGCGAGAGATCTTATGTTGGATGCGCTCGAAAGAGGTCGCGAGGTCTATGGTGAGCGCAGCGATCGGTCCGCCGATATGCTCGACGGTCTTGCCGTGGTGTATATCAATCTTGGGCAGTTCACTGAGGCGCGTCACCTTCTTCTCGAGGCTCTGGACATCTTCTCGGCGCTGCATGGGACCGAGCACGTGAAGGTAGCCGGTATTCATCGGCATCTCGCGTATGTGAATCAGCAGGAGCATCGCCTTATCGAGGCGGACTCTCTTTACAGGAGGGCTCTAGATGTCATGACCCGCGTACTGGGACCGGATCACACGGAGGTCGCACAAACGATGCACGACCATGGATCCCTTCTGGTTCGTATGGGTCGCATGACGGAGGCGGAGGAGAACCTTCGCCAAGCGCTGCAGATACGACGGGCTCGTCTTGGACAACGGCATCCGCAGGTTGCCCAGAGTCTAAGTCATCTCGGTCTTCTGATGACGGATCGCGGTCGATTCGATGAGGCAGAGCAGATGCTTCAGGAGGCGATGGAGATCCGGCGCGAATCGTTTGGTGAACGTCACTTGACCTACGCGCACTCGGTAAACCAGTTAGGTCAGCTACAGCACGCACGGGGTGACGACGCAGCCAGTGACAGCCTTCTAGCCGAGGCGTTGAGGCTGTATCGCGACCTGCTGGGCACCCGTCACGTGCAAACGGCAGCGGCAATTCAGATCTGGGGCAGACGGCTTACTGAGCGAGGCCGGTTACAGGAAGCTGAATCTGTCTTCAGGGAAGTTCTCGGTATTCGTTCGGAGCTGATCGGCGATAATACCCTCCCAACCACAGAGTCGATGATGTGGCTCGGCAGAGTACTCGTTGAGCTCGGCAAAGCGGAGGAGTCCGTCGAACTGCTGGACAAGGCCTCGGCGATCCGTCACAGCTTGTACGGACCTGATCACGAACGTACGCTCGAGGTGCGGCTATGGCACGGGATCGGACTAAGTAAGGCTGGCCGACACGCGGAAGCTGAGATGGTCCTTACCGCCACAGTCGCGGCGATGGCCGAGCGGCTGCCCCTCGGGAGCGAGCTTCGCGGGCGGGCGCGGCAGGCAATGACAGATCTTTACGCGGCCTGGCAGTAGCAGGGATGCGGGCATCGGTGGGCTGGAGATGGAAATCCCGAAAAACACCGGAATCGTCGTTAGATAGAAGGTGCTTTTCAACATCAAGCCCGCGACATGCGCAAAATATTGCTCAATAGCATATCCAGCCGCCTGGATTCAGCGGTTTCCGGCTTTCTGGGCGAGCTAAACACCTCGGCGGAAAAGAGCGGCCAGTCTGCCGTCATCGTGAGCCTGGCTCAGCAGCTGGCCAAGGTAGTCGATGAGACGATCGAGAAAAACGAGATGAATGAGGAGCGCGCCGAGCAGTTTCGGCGCAAATGCTGCGACCTGGTTTTGGACCGAATTCTCTGACTATCGTTGCTTGCTGAGAACAGTCGGCCTGCTAAGACCGGGACCACTGACGGCAGTGAAGAATGAATGTCCGAAAGAAATAAAGCCCGACCGCATCTCCGCGATCGGGCTTTATGCGCTTCTTGTCGCGTTGCGACGCTACACGACGTCCAATAAAGTGGCAACTATCGTAGCCGCCGCCATACTCACGAGGAGTGCGCGGCAACGGAGCCGCGGGTCGAAGGCGTGTCTGTATTCCATCATGACGATTATCTCCTGTCGATTCCGATCCGAGTAAGGGACGCGCCCCTTCGGCGTCCTTCTCACTCATAGGATCGGCGCATTACAAGGAGATTCAACGCTCGCAACCACCAGATTCTGCTCACGCCTTGTTAAGAGGTCGAGAATCCGTCCGCCGCCGATTGTCGTCAGACCAAACCGTTGGCCATGCCGCCCCACCTGATCAAAGTAGAATAGAATAATCAATCAGTGAGGGGTGAGTGCGGCCCCGGCCAACAGCATGGTTTACCCGCGTGAGGAGCAGGAACGGCCCCCGCGATCCGTGATGCCAGTCCAAAGGTGAATCTTCGTCGATTCATTCTTTCC
>JAHHLP010000611.1 GCA_018679295.1 Rhodothermia bacterium | reverse complement strand
CAACATGGCCGTCCGAAAACCATTCTCAAGCCGGCGTCTAGCGCTCAACATCTCCCGCGTCTGTGAATCGATCGAGGGGCGGGCGAAGGCAGGCGAGCTCTCGACCGAGGAGGCGCTGCGGTATCTGGCAAGCATGGCCCAGCTTATGCCGGGTTATGCAAAACTCCTTGAGAGTGTCGACACCGAGCGGCGGCTGCGAGCTCTCGAGAAACAGCAGTCAGAGGTAAACCGCAAATGAGCACAGCCCCTCTATCAGAGCGTCTACAGGCCGCTGAGCGCCTCGCAGAGACGCGCCGAATCCGACAATCGCTGGCGATGGCCAAGGCGGCGGAGTGGCTCCAGAGGATGTTTCCTGAACACGTGCGACGCCCCTTCGCGCCCCACCAGGCTGAGGTTCTGGACTGGGGACAGGAGATTGATCTCGACACGACACCCCGGCCCTTTGTCGGCATCTGGGCTCGAGGTGGTGGCAAATCGACCATCGTGGAGCTGACGGTCGCCAAGCTCGGGCTGCAGGATAAGCGGAAGTACTGCCTCTACATCTCCGCCACCCAGGCCCAGGCTGACGCCCACGTCCTCGCCATTGCCGGTCTCTTCGAGTCCGAAAGCGTTGACCGGCACTATCCCGGGCATGCTGAGCGTTGGGTAGGCAAGCACGGCAATATCCGGGGATGGAGGCGCAATCGGATTCGGACGA
The DNA here is from genome assembly GCA_018679295.1 of Rhodothermia bacterium. Taxonomy (GTDB): domain Bacteria; phylum Bacteroidota; class Rhodothermia; order Rhodothermales; family JABDKH01; genus JAHHLP01. The sequence goes on along the minus strand of JAHHLP010000611.1, from coordinate 3,235 downwards.
AAGGCGGGTTTACGGTGGACGCCTTGGGACTCGACACCGCGGCGCGCGGAGCGAAGATCGATGCGGATCGCCCTGACCTGATCATACTCGATGATGTTGATTCGGAGACCGACACGCCGCGTACGACGCAGCGGAAAGTAGACCTGATTACACGATCGATCCTTCCGGCCGGAACAGCGAACTGTGCGGTAATCGGGATCCAGAACCTTGTTCACGCCGGCGGCGTGTTCGCGCAGCTCGCTGACGGGCGGGCGGACTTTCTCGCAACACGCATTGTCTCAGGGCCGATTCCGGCCGTCTACAATCTCAGGACGGTTCGGCGTCTCGACGAGGACACGCAGCGGTACCGGGACTTTGTTGTGGGCGGTGAGCCGTCCTGGCCTGGGGGACAGAGCCTTGAGGATTGCCAGCGCGTCATTGACCGCATCGGCTTGTCGGCGTTCCTGACAGAGTGCCAGCATGAGGTTCACGAGAGAGTCGGTGCGCTCTGGAATCGGCGAATGATTGTTTGCGGCCGAGTCGCGGAGCCTCCCCGAAACGACGACGGCACGTTGAACCTCCGGCGGATCGGGATCGGCATCGACCCCTCGGGAGGCAAGTCGGAGGTAGGAATCGTCGCCGCAGGCATTCGCGGCGACAAAGCCTACGTGCTGAGAGACGCAACCGTGCCGGGTGCACTCGGGCCTCGCGCCTGGGCGACGGCGGCTGTCGGCCTGTACCACGAGCTGAAAGCGGACTTCATCGCCGTAGAACGTAACTACGGCGGTGCCATGTGCGAGCATACGATCCGCACGGTGGACCCCCGCGTGAGAATCATCGAAGTGACTGCGAGCCGGGGTAAGTTGGTGCGCGCTGAGCCCATTGCCAGCCTTTACGGGACGGATGATCTGGGTTACGTCGACTCGTGCGTTCACCACGTGGGGACGTTCGCGGAGCTTGAGTCGGAGCTGTGCAGCTGGGTGCCTGGCGATCCGTCACCGAACCGGCTCGATGCGCTGGTCTGGGTGCTTACCGAGCTGATGACCGGAGCGAGAAGGGTCGACCCGGACAGCCTACGTATCGTCACGGGCGGCCCACGACCCCTCTACAGAGAATTGCGGGGGTTCTGCCCGGAGAATTGGCGGGATTTCATGAGGGGCTATTGAGAGTCTGAGGACATGCCCTTCTGAGGCCCTCAGCGGCCGCACTGGCTTCCGTCTCAGGGACCTACGACTACGAAGGATCGCGTACCGGACACGTTGTGAGCCTCAATACGGGCCGTGTAGACGCCTGCTGCAAGCCCGTGCAGGGCTGTATCGAGTCGATGCCGTCCGGACCCGAAGATGCCGTCTACCGGGACGAGAACGCGCCGTCCGAGCACATCCAGCACCGTGATCTCAACGTGGCCTGATGCCGGGATCTCAAACTCAAAGGTGACCCGGTGTGCAGCCGGGTTCGGGTAGATTCCAAGGGCGAAATCGCCACTGCCGGAAGTCGGACTTTGTTCTTTGGGCTCGATTCTGAATTGCGCGAGCGCCGGATATTGATATCGCACCTGAGTAGCTGCATGGTGGAGCCAGCGGATCATCTCATACCGATCTGGTCCACCCGGCACGAACAGGATCGCGGCCGTGATCTCCTGATGATCGCCGGGGTCCATGCGGAAGGGTCCGGTGCTCAACAGCAGCCGCCTATCGCCCGGCTCATTTCTTGTACCTTGTCCGTCGAAGTTCTCCTCGCTTCCCAGCTCGGGCGGATCCGTAGGGAATACATAGTTGACTGCTACGGAGCACGAGCCAAGCCCCGGATAATAGCAGATCGGGGTGCCATCGCGCCATTGACCTCGCAAATAATCATAGTACTCACGGCCGTTTATCTTCGCGGGGAGGGAGTATGACCTGTGGACATGCGGCTCGAATGCGATCAACACAGTGAGTCTCTGGTTCGGCGGAATGGTCGGGGACGAACAATGGATGTTTCAGGTAGCTACGTCCACTCAGCCGAGAGGAGATAGGTTCCAGGATTCGTCACCTAGGCGACCAATTCGGCCATCGCGCCAAAGAGCCGATCGCGATATTCCTCAGCCGCGACGCGCACCCAACTCGCACTGACGACTCGGACCCAGAACACAAGAAGAGCCAACTGGACGACAAACAGAATCCCATTCAGAACCCCAGTAGATCCAGGATTCATGAAGGCTGCTGCCAGAAGTGCTGCAACGGCAACGGCCGCAACGACACATCCTAGGGGGCGAATCCCTAGCAGGTTTCGGCGAAAGCCGTACGTGATGTTGGCCGCTATGACAAGGGGGAATCGGCTCTTGTCCCGCGTACGCTCCCTTAGAGTAAGCACGGCCTGAGCGTAGACGCGATCTGCGGATCGAGGGTCTCCCCACTCTTCCGCTTCCGACGGAAGAGGTGTTTCGGTGTGGATCTTCGACAGTCTATTGTGCAGCAGCTCAACTATCCCCAGGTCCTCAGCACGTCGATGACGCAGTGCGACCGTTGTCGGTGCTCCGCCCCAACTATCGAACAGCTCAGCTTCACACTGCTTGCCCCGATCACGGACGATTTGGGCGGTAAGCAAAGGGACCCCTGCAGCTCCAAGGGTGATCAAGATGCCGCCAATCATTGTTTGAAGCTCGGGTGCTGTGGCAACGAGGGTGAGCCAAATCGGCAAGGCAGCCAAGAAGCCGGGAATGACTCTGGCCTGCAGCGTGTACGCGTCGAGGAAAGTCATACAGGCTAGTCCTCAACCTCGAGATACAGCGGGAGGGGCTCAGACTTGGACCATCCTCGGTCGGGAGCGTCATGATGATGACGCTTTGAACTACCCTGTGTCGCGTGAACAGGTGAGCCGCGCCGGCGGAAGGCGTTGGCGACTTTTTTTGCTGGATGCTTTGGTTCGCCATCAGGCGCGCACGAGACGAACGCTGTCACTCTCCTTTCTTCGTTTACCTGCTTCGGCCCCAGGAGTCGATCAAGAACCGACGGCCCTACGTTGCGGCGACTCCCGTGGTGCGGAACTTGGATAAATGCCAGCTGCTCGGTCCGATATCCTCGTCCATCAAGCTCGTCGGCGGCCCGGTCAAGCGCCGGAATGCCGGCATCAGCCGTAAAGATCACTGTCTTGTCCTCGTAGTCCAGCATCGTGATGGCAGAGGAGTTATTAAGCGGCGTTGTTTCACCTTCGTCAGTAAGGGTTTCAATCTCTAGAGACTCTGCTGCTCGCGACAAGAAGTCGGCGGAAGCAGTAG
>JAHHLP010000066.1 GCA_018679295.1 Rhodothermia bacterium | reverse complement strand
CTTTCAAGACGCATCGGGAGGAAAGGCATCATGCTTGGTATCCTGGCCGGCGTTGGGTTCAACCTTGTTCAGTGGATAGCCTTCCCCGAGATCTACTGGATGTGGTGGAACGCGTTTGGCTGTTTAGTGGCCTCCGTGGTGGCATTTTTGGTGAGTCTCGTCGGGGCGCCTGAAGAGGATGTGTCCGCCCCGGAGTCGACGTCAGGTCCGGCGAAGTACACGCTGTGGGCGAAGGGTCAGCTGCTGGAGCGGGAGCGGAAGTGGATTCCCGTCTACGCTCTGCTGTTCGGCTATTTCGTGCTGATGCTGACCTTCCTGCTCGTGATTCCGCGGCTCGTGTGAGCGATGCGATGACTATCGTGCGATAACCATCTTTCGAGCTACCACCTGATCTCCGTTGACAACTCGATACACGTAGATACCGCTCGCCCAGCCAGACGCGTCGAGGCGTATGGAGTGCGACTCGCCGGCTTTCAGGACGCCGTCGTGCAACGTGTGGACAAGGCGTCCGAGCAGGTCGTAGATCTCGATGCGGACGTGCCTATCCGCGCTCAGCCGCAGCGACATCGTTGTTTCATCACGAAAGGGATTCGGATACGGCTCAGCGAAGACTTCGTCGGCAGGCAGTTTCGGCTCAATGGCAACCGGTTCTGCCTGGTTATCGAATAGGACGTAGATCGATCCCGAGTTCGCGGCGCCGTCGTTCGAGTACGGAACTCCAACTGCATAGTCAACTCTTCCATCCCCGTCATGATCACCGATTGCGGCGAGTGACTGTCCAAATCGGTCTCCGGATTGAAGCCGCCCTGAGAAGCCGCCCGAGCTGCTTCCTACCCGCGAGAAGTCGATTACCGAGTAGGTCCCCGGCTCGAGGTTCTCAAACCAGAACTCGCCGTGATCGTCCGTCGTGCTTGCTGCCGGAGAACCGACCATCGCATCCGCCTGATCGTCGCCGTCGAGATCGCCGGGGCCGGCAACCGATCGTCCAAACAGGGATCCGTCGGCAAGCGGGGCGGCCAATCCTCCCGCGCTGGAAGCGTGCTTTTGCATCTCAACGACATTGAACAGTGGGTCGAGCTCGAGAACCCAGGCCGCACCGCGGTTCGGCCCGCCCGTATCATCGAAAGGCGCGCCTACCGCGATAAGTATCCCATCGTTCGGCTTCGTGAGGCGAGAGATCGACGTTCCAAACCCGTCGTAGTCAGCTAGAGCGTTGGCGGGCAGCCCATTGCCGTCGCTGATCTTCTTTAGCGCGCTGACGCTTCCATTGGAATCAAGCGATAGAATCCAGATAGCACCACGATCAGTGCCCCCGTCGTCGTCACCGGGTGCGCCAACTGCCACCTCCATGCTGCCGTTCGAACCGATGTCGCCGAGTATCGCAACCGCCCTTCCAAAGAGATCGCCGGGGTCGAGTGAGCCGATGAAGCCTCCACTGGTCTCACTGATCTTCTGCTCCGCGATCACGTTGCCGGCCGTGTCGAGGAAAAGTATCCACGCTGCTCCGCTGCTTTCGCCGAGGCCGGAGGACGTGTCGTCGTCTCCTTTCGCCCCGACGATCATGTCCCTTACACCGTCGGCGTTTAGATCGTCGATGCGAGCCACGGCTGACCCGAGATTGCCGCCACCCGTCACGGCGCCGGAAGGCAGGTCGTTGCCGGTGAGTTTACGATGTTCGCGAACACTGCCGTCCGCATTCATGAACAAGAGATATACCGCGCCGCCGTCAGGTGCGAATGCGTCGTCACCTTCCGCTCCGACTGCCAGGTCGGCAACTCCGTCGCCGTCGACGTCTCCAAGCGTTGTGACAGACGATCCGAAATAGTCTGCCGACGAAAGTGTAGCCCCCAGATTGCCTTCTGAGTTGCTGACCTCCTGCTCGGCGATGAGTTGGCCGTGCACGCTCGTCGTGGTGCACAGGAGCGCGAGTATCAGGACAGTTGTACGAAGCGTTCTTTCGGTCATGGTATGAATAGCGATGTTAGGATATCGCTGTAGTACGGAGTGGCGGGTCTAGGGAAGCGGCGGTCAGTTGCGCGAGGGGAACGCGCCCGCGATGGCGATGATGTAGTTGATGGCCACGAACGGCGGCATGTTTTCGTGTGGCGATGCCGTACCGAGGTCCGCAACCGTATCGGCTGCCATCGTAGTATCCGTTTGGTCGCCGTACTGGGGTATCCCCGAGGCAGGGCGTGCAGGATATCGCCCTTCAGGATTGTCGAAGCCACCTTCGGATGTGCTTGCCTTCACGGTGTGAGAGTGGCCCGGGATGTTTGCGGCACCGAGTGCGACAGATTCGGCTCCACCTGAGGATCCGAGTGGTCTGGTGGTTAGGCCGGGGCCGGCGCCGCTTCCCGAGTGGATTGGTGCTCGCCCACGGAGGTCGGGCAACGCAAAGGTGGTCCTGCCGTCGCCGCCGTAGGTGGTTCCCAGAAGCGCAAAAAGCGCTTGATTGGTTGCGATGCTGAGGATCTGACCGTCGCAAAACGCCCAGTCTCGGGGGGCGAAATTGCCCGCGAACATCGAGATCTCGCCCAGGAACGGCTCCACGGCGAGTCTGCTGGCAGGGGTTTCATCGGGTGATGCCACACTCGCAGCAGGAGAGAGTAGTCCGACTCCGCCAAACAAGCCAAGGCGGCGGAGGAAGCGCCGCCGGCTGGTCGATGAGGTTTCCTTGCTGAATAGAAGTCGCCGTAGTGCTTTCATGACAATCGTTGGATTTCTGGGGTCGTACTTGTGCGCGTAATAGCGCGGCGGGTTGCGCTAAGGTATCGGAGGCCTGTGGGTAAGGCAAGGTTACCGCTCGGATCTTCTGGATGAAGTGCTCGCGAGCGGGCGTTTGGTGTCGATGATCGTGTGATCTCAGGCTCTTCTGCGACCAATATCCAGGTCTGCAGCCAAGCTCCCCAGGCCGAGGTCCGCGGCGAGGTCGGCGGCTGTCTTCCCGTCAAAACCAGGCGCTCCCGTTCCGCGAATCGCCCGGTCCGCGCCGGCGGCCGCCAAGGTTCGAGCTATCTCTTCATGCCCGCTGACGGCAGCCAGCATCAGCGCGCTGAATCCGTACTTGGCCGTGACGTTGAGGTCGGCTCCACTTGCAATGAGCGTCTCGACGACGTGCAGGTGGCCGGCGTGGGCGGCGATCATCAACCCTGTGCGGCCGTATCGGTCGCGAGCATCCACGTTGGCGCCCTCCCGCAGCAGTTGCGAAACCGCGTCAGAGTCTCCCGAAGTCACCGCTGCCTCCCATTCTGAGTTCATCAGCTTTTCGAGTCCACTCAGGTACGAGTCAGCCTTCCTCGCGCCCAGCGCAGCGCCGCGCTCGCCGTAACCGCCATAACGGCCGCCACCAGATTGAAGAGCATGTCCAGCGGGTCGAACACGCGGCCGGGAAGAAACAGCTGAATAAACTCGTCGATCGCGCCGATGGCGGTGGTCGCCACGATCGCAATTATCGCCGGCACCGGAACGTTGCGACCGTTCCGTTGCCGCTCCGACAATGCGCTATAAATCAGCACGGCGACAAGGCCGAACTCGAAGAGATGACTTCGGGCGGCCGTCGGGACGAAGCTTCTGAGCAGTACGGTGCCGTAAATCGCGGCAATACCGATGCCCACCCAGATCTCCCTCTTGCTGGTGCGGCGCCTGAGTCCGCTACCGAAGATGGCAGCGATCACCACCAGGAAGAGCGCGAAGAAGGTGTTGTCCAGCATGTGGCGATCGCGCAGGTAGGCTTCCAGCGAGCCTGCAAACGCCAGCGTCAGGAACACCGCGATGACGGCTGCCAGCGTCCACTGCCAGAGGCGGCGCTCTCGATCGGAGGTAAAGACGATTTCATTCATCGAGTATGCCGAAGCTCTCACGCGACCGCGTGGTCAACTCTCGCGAAATGGCCTCCCAGTGCGCCGTCGGAGTGTCTTGAGCGTCGTAGAAAGTGGAGATCTCGTAGCCTGTGGTACTCGCGTTCTCCAGGTAGAAGAGGATCATTTCATGGCGCCTATCTTCGTCCGGGATCATCAGAAACCGGGACATCATCAGTTCGTCTTCCAGTTCGAGTCCATGCGATCGCAGGAATGCCGCCGTGAGAGCGCCTTCGCCTTTCGGATTGTTGCGAACAGCGTGTTCGTTGCTGTAGGCCCATGTGTTCTGACGAAACTTGCTTCCGCCGATCGTCTCGGCGTGCGTGAAATCGTAGTTGTACG
>JAHHLP010000106.1 GCA_018679295.1 Rhodothermia bacterium | reverse complement strand
GTCGGTAGTTACTCGTTCGACGCCTGGGGACTAAACACGGTCGAAGGCAGTTCGTCAATGGCCGCAGCGGCGCGCGCCAGGCGAAGGCTGTTGACAATCTCGGTGTTGCCGGGCCGCAGTTGGCTCGCCTCCTCATAAATGGTAGCAGCTTCCGAGTAGCGACCGGAATCGTAGCGTTCGTCACCCAAGGTTCGAAGCCTACTGAACTCATCGTTCAATTTGGCAGGCAACGTTCCGTTGTTGGTCACCGAGTCACCCCTCACGATCTGATGCCCGAAACCGTCGGACAATTCGGATCGAGTTTGAAGCGCCGTGCGAACGACTTCTACGGGACGGGTCGGCAGGCGCGAGGCCATGGACGCGACCGAAGAAAGAAGAGTATCGCTCACCACGATTCTGAGGGTGTCAACCGGATCAACCTGAACGGAATCCGTCGCTGCCAGAGAGAACTCCTCCGTAGAGGTAAGCGACGCAAGTCTGACGACGGACTCGGTACTCGCGGGCAAATGCACCGGGTCGAGTGTAAGGTGTAGAACGAGATCATCAGATGCATCGATAAGTGAATCGACAGGCGCCAGACCATGCTTCACGATTCTTAGAGCCCTCGAACCGGCCGGAATCTGTACGTCTTCAAAGGGACTGACTCCAATGAGCTCACCGTCTACGAATACACGTGCTCCACCTGGGTCAGTGCTGATCGCCATGGTCACGTTGGACGGTTCGGTTTGAGACATAGCTGCCGACCACTCCTTGATTAGAGTCCCACCATGAGATATCCCGGCGATCAGAATAGCCGTAGCTGCGATAGCAGCGATAACAACGGGGTGCCGTCTGGCACGTGCCGAGAGTCGCGAACTGAGGCTCCCCGAGGTCGGTGCGTCGGCCCTTCTCAAATGAGTTCCGGGCTCAAGAGATGACGCGGACGCGACCTCTATCGCTGCGATTGAAGTAGCGTCGCCAACGTCAACAGAATCGCTTGGAGGGCCACTAGGGCTCGATTCGAGGGAAGATTGACGCGCTTCTGCGTCGGAGGTACCAAGACGACGCTCCTCCGCTTCGATTTCATCGAGCAGTTGATAAAAGGTCGAGAGTTCCTTGTCGAAGTCCAACATGATCCGACGCATTTCTTGAGACTACGGTTAATGCGCACACCTCAGGCCATTGATCCGCCCCGAAGCGGAAATCATGCAGAGGGCACGGTGAGCAGTTGGAGGACAAACCGGATGCCAAAAAGCCGGGGTGAATGACGAAAGGGAGTGATCCCAGCCCCCGAGCCGGGATCTATGGACTGCCGCTTCCACGGCCGTGACGAAAGAGGTCATCGCGGACACCCGCCTGCGCGGTGAGGCTGTGATCCGGAATTCGTGGATTGCACGCTTCCGCGGCAATGACTAGGGAGACCGTCATCCACGCCCCCGCAGTCATCCCGGAATCCCGCTTGCGCGGGTGCAGGCTTTGAGCCGGGATCTATGGATTGCCGCTTCCGCGGCAATTACGAGGCACTCGCTGCGCTCGCTCCGTCAGTCGTCGCCCGCTCCGCGGGCTCCTCGTGTGAACCCGACGGGTTCAACTCCCGGTTTCAACAAAAAAGGCCCCGAGACGAATACGCACCTCGAGGCTCTCTTGAGTACCGCGTACGGGATTTGAACCCGTGTTACCGGCGTGAGAGGCCGGCGTCCTAGACCCCTAGACGAACGCGGCGTTTTGGGCCTGTTCCAATGACCATCGAGTGCGGCAGGTTCCGAACGATCAGTGGTCATGACGCGCTCCGAAGCATCGCAACGTGCGGTATGCCGGCTTCCACGAAAGCTTCACCTACCCGCTCGAAGCCAAGGTCCTCGTAAAACGACTGCAGGTGCGCCTGGGCATGAATGTACTGCTCGGAAAAACCTGCGACCGCTGCATCTTCAATTGCGGCCAATACCATCCTCTTCCCAAAGCCTCGCCCTCGCATATGCTTCACGACAGCGAAGCGCTCGAGCTTGGCGACCAGGCGCTCGTCGTGGGGAACCACCCGCCATCGCGCCACAGCCACGGGATCGTCCCCCAACCACCCGAGCAGGTGACGGCTCGTCTCGTCAAACGAATCCCACTCCTCCGCAGGCGGACACGACTGTTCGTCGATGAACACCGCTTCGCGGATGCGTCGGGCGGCATCCCACTCCGGTTGCCCGGAAACGGGCCGAACCTGTAATTCCATACTAAAAGACCATCCTGCCGACCTTTGCGCAATCCTCAAACAAGTTGACAATCGTTATATAGATCGAATCTAAATAATTATGTAGATTGAGTCTAAATAAACGCCAGCTGAATAAGGCACTCATCTCGCTCCTTATGATACGCCCCTGTCGTTCGCCCTACAGACCGACTCTCAATTCGGAATCAGCGTGTTCAAAGTCGCCAATTCAGCGTGGGATGTGCTCGTCCGAAGCACTGCCGGTCCATAGGACTTTGCGCCGCGCAGCAAAAAGTTTGATCTCTCTTCTCGCGGTCGTGACAATATTGGTTCCGGCCGCATTCTCGCAAACGGCATCCGTGACCGGAACGGTCGTCGACGCAGTCTCCAACGATCCACTGTCATCAGTCAACGTTTCTATCGACGGGACATCGTTCGGAGCGTCGACGGCCGTCAACGGTCGGTATAGAATTGACAACCTCCCGTCAGGGACATACATCCTGCGGGCTTCCATGGTCGGCTACCAACCGGCGGTCGAGGAAATCCAGTTGGCGGCCGGGCGAACCCTTGGCGTCAACTTCAGGCTGGAGGAGTCCTTCGTAGAGATACCGGAGGTGCTGGTCGAATGGACCGTGCTAACGGGCGGATTCAAGGGCATCGAATCGCTACCCGGTTCGGCACATTTCGTATCGCCTGCGGAACTCGAGAAATTTGCCTACAACGACGTGGGGCGCGTGCTGCGAAAAGTACCTGGTGTCAACATTCAGGAAGAAGATGGTTATGGCCTGCGGCCCAACATCGGACTGCGCGGGACCGGATCAGAGCGCAGTTCAAAGATCACTGTGATGGAAGACGGGGTCCTGATCGCTCCGGCTCCTTATGCGGCGCCAGCGGCATACTACTTCCCATCGATCGGTCGCATGCACGCCGTGGAAGTCAGGAAGGGATCCAGCCAGATACGCTTCGGGCCGTACACCACGGGCGGGGCGATCAACCTGATTTCGACACGAATACCGTCACACTTCTCGGGCAGGCTGGATCTTCTTGCGGGCAACGACGACAACCGAATCATTCACGCCTCCGTCGGCGACTCTTTCGATCATGTCGGCTTTCTGCTAGAGACGTACCAGTCGAAGGCGGATGGATTTAAACGGCTTGACGGGGGCGGCTCGACAGGCTTTGACAAAAAGGACTACCTCGCAAAGTTCAGGCTAAACACGGATCCGGAAGCGTCCGTGTATCAGTCTCTGACCTTGAAAGCGGGATTTGCGTCCGAGCTGTCTGACGAGACGTATCTCGGTCTGACCGATGCCGATTTTGCCGCGACCCCGAACCGGCGATATGCCGCTTCACAGCAGGATTTGATGGACACTGAGCAGAAGCAGTTGGTGGCGCGGCACGTCATCAAACCATCTAACAAGGTGGATGTTACTACTACCCTGTACCGAACGGACTTTTCCAGGAACTGGTACAAGCTCGACAAGGTGCGTGCGGGTGCGGCCGCCGAGGCGGTAAGCATCAGCAACATCCTCCAGGACCCCGACCAATATCGCGACGCCCTCGCGATACTGGAAGGTGCTACCAGCCCGAATGCCAACGCCCTGTCGGTAAAAGCAAACAATCGAAGCTACTACGCCTTGGGTGTGCAGAGTACGTTGGGACTTGATTTCCGTACAGACCGTATGCTTCACGAAATCGAGTTGGGCCTCAGAGTGCACCGCGACGAGATCGATCGTTTTCAGTGGATCGATGAGTTCGCGATGTCAAACGGTACCATGCTTCGCACGAGCGAAGGAGTGCCCGGCACTGAAAGCAATCGTGTCGAGCAGGCCGATGCGCTCGCGGGCTTTGTCCAGTATCGGTCAGAAGTCGGGAGGGTCACGCTCCTACCGGGAATCCGATATGAGAGGGTGAGAGCCGAAAGAAAGGACTACGGTAAGGAAGATCCGTCGCGGGTCGGGACCGATTTGTCAACTCGATCGAATACGGTTGACGCGATAATTCCGGGTGTGGGCATCGACTACCGAATCACGCGAGACCTGCACGGATTTGCTGGTGTCCATAAAGGATTCGCCCCGCCCGGGTCGCGTGACGGAACGCGACCGGAGTCGAGCGTCAACTACGAGTCGGGGCTCCGGTTGCTGAGTGGCCTCACTTTTGCGGAGGCGGTATTCTTCTTCAACCGGTATGACAATCTCCTCGGTTCGGACCTTGCTGCAGGTGGAGGTCAGGGAACGACAGATCAGTTCAACGGCGGTCGTGTCGATGTTTGGGGCGTCGAGCTTTCCGGCACGTATGACTTCGGGCGATATACCGCGCGCGGTTATTCGATTCCGTTGGGATTCTCGTACACCTATACCTCGGCCACATTTGAGAACAGTTTCGAAAGTGAATTCGAACCGTGGGGAATCGTGGCTGCGGGAGACGATCTGCCTTACGTCCCTCCCCACCAGCTTTCAATGTCGTTGGGCCTCGAGACTACGGTATTTTCGTTCGATCTCTCGGGTAAGTACACGGGTCAGATGCGTACAACAGCAGGATCCGGTGCGGTCATCGACGGTCAGGCGACGGAAGCACATTTCACGCTGGATGCCGCCGCATCTTATCGAGTCAGCCGCAACCTGTCGATTTTCGGAGCGGTGCTCAATCTGACCGATGCCGAGTACATTGCAGCGCGGCGGCCTGCCGGTGTTCGTCCGGGGCTGCCCCGTCACGTGCGGCTGGGACTCAAGACCCGTTTCTAGCCGATCGCGGTATCGTGCACCGGAACGCGCCGCACGACGCGCCGTTGCAGACGCATTCTTAGGCCTCATGTAACATGCCTCGTGTGAGACGGGTGGGCTCTGCATTGGCGATATCGGAGTCCCCTTGATGAGCGTGGCAATCCATTGACTTTGCACGCCGCTCAACGTCTTCTGCCGTATGGACATCATTTATCTCGACTACAACGCTACTACTCCGGTAGATCCGGCCGTTCTTTCGCGGATGGAGCCGTTTTTTAGTCGGTACTACGGCAACCCTTCGAGCAAGGGACATCCGGTGGGATGGGCCGCCGATGAGGCCGTTGCGATCGCCCGCGAAGAGCTCGCCGAACTCCTGGGGGGAGAGGAGAGCGAGGTCATCTTTACAGCGGGTGCGACCGAGGCGCTGAATACGGCCATCAAGGGCATCACGAAGGCTCGCATGGCCCACGCCCCCCACATCGTTACAACAGTCGCCGAACACAGTGCGGTGGTAGAGTCCTGCCGGGCGCTGGAACGGGAGGGTGTCGCCGTGACCTACCTTCCTGTCGACGAGAACGGACTCGTTTCGGTTGAGCAGGTGGAGGATGCGATCAGGCCGTCGACCGTGCTCGTGGCGATCATGTGGGCCAACAACGAAATCGGCTCGATCAACGCCATTGATGATTTGGCCACCGCCACTCGAAAGCGAGACGTGCTCTTTCTCACCGACGCCACGCAAGCCGTAGGAAAGATTCCTGTTTCAGTGGAGCACGTTGATCTTCTTGCCTGCTCTGCTCATAAGTTCTACGGCCCGAAGGGCTCCGGTGCGCTATGGATTCGCAGTGGTGTTGAGGTGCCTGCGCTCCTTCATGGCGGAGGGCAGGAGGGCGGTGTTCGATCGGGGACGGTCAATGTGCCCGGCGCTGTCGGTCTTGGTGCGGCGGCCTCCGTCGCTCTGGGCAGTCTTGCCGCGGACGCCTCGCGGCTGCGAAAGCTTCGGGACCACCTTGAAACAGCTTTGTTGGATGTCTTGCCTGTCACCATCAACGCCAGAGGTGCGGACCGACTGCCACAGACATCAAGTATCACCTTCTCCAACCTGCGTGCAGCAAACCTCCTCTCTGAACTGCGGGGACTCGCCCTCTCCGCAGGAAGTGCCTGCTCGAGCGGCACCGGAAAGCCAAGTCGTGTTCTGAAGGCGATAGGCCTCTCCGATGCAGACGCTCTCTCTACGATCCGGTTCAGCCTCGGCCGCTTCACCTCGGACGAGGATGTCGATACAGCGATCTCAATGGTCACAGAGGCGTACAACAAAGTTCGGGAATCAGCGCCCGCTTCGGTCTGAATTCTTTTTATGCAGCAGATGGAGCCGATCAAAAACAAGGTAGCCGAAAGCGATATCGAGGTGTTCAACCTCGAGGATCTCTGGGATGGGAAGTCGATACGTGAGATCGATCTGGCAGACTTTCTCGTGGAGGGACTGGTACTTCGTGAAAAGGAGTTCCGGAGCGCAGTGAAGGAGACTGACTGGTCGCAGTATCGGGACGCCCATGTAGCGGTCGGGTGCTCCACTGACGCCATCGTCCCGACCTGGGCGTATATGCTTATCGGGTCGAAGCTCGCCAGTCACGCGGAGTCCGTGACTCCCGGATCTTCGCCCGACGTGATCCGCGATCACTTCGTTCGACGCCTGGAATCGTTCGATTGGGAGAAGTACCGTGATGGAATAGTGGTCGTAAAGGGCTGCGCCAGTGACGTCGTCCCCGTCGTGGCCTATGTGATCGCCGCTGAGAAACTCAAGCGCGTTGCGCGAAAGGTCATGTACGGAGAGCCCTGCTCATCCGTACCCATCTGGCGACGACCCGCGACGGAATCCGGGGCCGGCGCAAGACCGGCTCAGCCCGCAAAGGCAGTCAGCGCGAAACTTCCCTCAGGTAGTTCGTGAGTGGCTGAAGGCGGCCTGACCCAATCCGGGCCCGACGGGTCCACTGACACCGGTGTTCACGCGATCGCGCGCCGGCTCCTGCAATCGCCTTTGATCAAGCGCGGCAGGCGTTACGCAGAGAACCACCGCCATGTCGTTGCCGCAGCCTTCTTTTTCGGCGGATTTATATGGGATCTGCTGACGCTTCAACGTATCGACGCGTGGTTCGACAACCTTCTGCTGTCGTTGTATCTCGTCGCGCTGACAGGACTGATACTGCTATCCGCACGGGCAGAGTATGGGGACGCGCCCGATGGTCGGGTCAGTCCTGCCCTGGGGCTGCGGCGCAACATGATCCGCGATGCCCTGCAGTTCCTGATGGGCGCCTTGTTTAGCGCATTCGTTGTCTTCTACGGCCAAAGTGCCTCCCTTGGCCGTACCTCGGCGTACCTGGCCCTGCTCGTCATTCTTCTTATCGCCAACGAGTTTGTTCACCGGCGCAACTTCAACCTGACGCTGCTCATCTCGCTGTACTTTCTGGCGTCGGCGTCGTTTCTGATCTTCTTCCTCCCGGTGGTGCTCGTTGAGGTCGGCTATGGTTCGTTCCTTGCTGCGTGCATCATAAGTGCTGTTCTCGCGCTGGGATTGTCGGCAGCCGTGCGTCGCCGATGCATGCTTCCTGATCGTCGTCTGATCATCAAAAGCCTTGTGTCGATCTTGATTCTGGGGTTGCTGCTCAACTTCTTCTACCTAACCAATCTCATTCCTCCCGTACCGATCGCGATGAAATTCGGCGGGGTTTACCACAACGTCTATCGAGACGGTGAAGCGTATCATCTCTGGTACGAGACTCCTCCGTGGTATCGTCTCTGGTCGCGGACGAGCAACCCGTTTCACTACAGGGAGGGCGAAGCCGTATACTGCTTCGCCGCCGTTTTCGCGCCCACGGATTTCGAACAGGAGGTCTATCACACGTGGGAATACCTGGAAGACTCAACCGGAGATTGGGTGCAGACGGACCGGATCGGGTACGAAGTTGTAGGGGGGCGCGACGGTGGTTTTCGCGGCTTCACCGTCAAGCGTGAAATACAGCCCGGAGAATGGCGCGTTCGCGTCGAGGATGAGAGGGGACTGGTACTGGGTAAGATATCTTTCGAAGTCATACCAGTAGGAGACCGTCCTCCCCGAATTAGTCGGCACAGCTACTACTAGTCGGATCTACAACGAAAGAAGAATGACCATTGATTTTCATGGCAAGACTGTTCTTGTGACGGGCGGCGCTCGAGGAATCGGCGAGTCCGTTACTCGGCAGTTCGCGGCTTCCGGTGCTCGAGTTGCCATTCACTACAATCGCAGTGCATCGTCGGCCGTAGCGCTCGCAAACGAGTTGCACGGGGCGGAATCCTTTCAAGCCGACCTCAATAACATGGCGGCGGTCCGCAGCCTTTTCGCAGATGTGCTTGATTCGTTTGGTAGGTTGGACGTGCTGGTGAACAATGCGGGCATTGATCTGAAGATTGACTGGTCAGACACCGGCGAAACCTGGGAGCGGCGGTGGGACGAGATGATGAGCGTCAACCTGAAGTCTGCCGCACTGCTTTCGCGTCTCGCGATTGGTCATTTCGTTGACCGTGGCGGTGGACGCATCGTGACCGTATCGTCTCGGGCGGCCTTCCGGGGTGACACGATAGAGCATATGGCTTATGCCGCTTCGAAGGCGGGGCTTCTTGGGCTGACCCGCTCGATCGCGAGGGGCTTTGGCAAGAAGGGCGTCTGCGCGTTCGCCGTCGCTCCCGGCTGGACGCGAACGGACATGGCGAAGGAGTTCTTCGATCAGCACGGCGAGGCGAAAGCGCTGGACGAGATAGCCCTGGACCGACTCACCGAACCAGACGACGTGGCGAACATCGTGGTCTTTCTTGCGAGCGGACTGGCGGACCACGCGACTGGTTCGACGGTCGATGTGAACGCAGCAAGCTACGTTCGTTGAAAGGCCCGGCCCGCGAGGCGACTTCCCGCTAGACGTTTTTGAGTATCCTTCGCCGGCTTTGGCTATACCGGCGCCGCCCGCATGAGCCGCTATGAAACGCACCCGGAACACCGGCCGGTTCATCCCACGCGGGCAAGCTTCATCCCGCTCCTCGCGTAGAAGCGCTCGAAGTAGTCTCGAACCGCGCGATGCTGGTTCTGCCCGAGGAAAGGATCCTGCTTCAGCAGCGCCGATGCGGCCTCACGCGCTTCCGCAAGGATCTCCGTATCAGTTGTAAGGTCTGCAATGCGCAGGTCCGGTAGCCCGCTCTGCCGGGTCCCAAAGAAGTCGCCCGCACCTCGAATTCGAAGGTCAATCTCACTGATCTCAAATCCGTCATTCGTTCGCACGAGGGCGCTCAGTCGCTCGCGCGACTCCGCCGACCTCTTGTAGTCGGCCATGAGCAGGCAGTAGCTCTGGCTGGCACCCCTCCCGACGCGCCCGCGAAGCTGGTGTAGCTGGCTCAGTCCAAATCGCTCGGCATGTTCGACAACCATCACGGTAGCGTTCGGTACATCGACTCCGACCTCAATGACGGTTGTGGACACGAGAATGTCCGTCGCGCCGGATTTGAACCTCCGCATGGCTGCGTCTTTCTCTTCGCCTTTCATCCGTCCGTGAACGAGATCCACGCGGGCGTCAGGGAAGATGCGCTTCAGACTTTCGTAGCCTGACTGCGCGTCTTTCAAGTCCAGTTTCTCGCTTTCCTCGACGAGAGGGTATACGACGTACGCCTGTCTGCCGGCCTCAATCTCGCTCGCGACAAAACGGTACATGTCGTCCCGGCGGTTGTCGAAGAAGAGTCGGGTCTCAATGGGTGTTCGTCCCGGGGGCATGTCGCGGATGATCGAAACGTCGAGATCGCCATAAAGCGTCATTGCGAGAGAACGCGGGATGGGTGTGGCGGTCATCAACAGCATGTGTGGGTTTTGCCCCTTGGAAAACATCTGCGCACGCTGCATAACCCCGAAGCGATGCTGTTCGTCGATGACGGCGAGGCCGAGGTCCTTGAACTCAACGGTCTCCTGGATAAGGGCGTGCGTTCCAACGACCACTTTTGTCGTGCCACTCTTAATCCGGCGCAGGGCGGCGTCGCGCTCCTTCTTGGTTTGTCGGCCGAGCAGGATGTCAACACGTATACCTAGTGGATGCAGGTAGCGGATCAGGTTCGCGTAGTGCTGCTCTGCAAGTATTTCCGTGGGCGCCATGAAGGCACCCTGAAAGCCGCTGTCGATCGCTCGGAGCAAAGCAGCGATCGCCACTACTGTCTTGCCGCTTCCGACGTCTCCCTGCACGAGTCGGTTCATCTGCCGCCCCGACGTTGTATCGCTGTCGATGTCTTTGAGGGCCTGCCGTTGACCGGTCGTGAGTTCGAACGGCAGGACATCGCCGAGAAACTGAGCCGTGAGTCGTTCGCCCCGATCGAAGGAGGCCCCGGCTGTCTCCTGATGATTCTGGCGCATGAGGCATAGCATCAGCTGCACGAAGAACAGCTCCTCGAACTTGAGGCGCCTTACGGCGTCGTCGAGTTCGTCGCGGGATTTCGGGAAATGGGCTGCTCGCAACGCCACCCTCCCGGCAATCAGGTCATGCTTTTCGCGGACCCACTCGGGGAGCGTCTCAGGGATGCTGGTCCCGCTCTCCTTAAAAAGTCGGTAGATGATTCGCCGCAAGGACCGACTGGTTATCCCGGCCCGCTGCAGGCTGGCGCTGCCTCGGTACAGAGCAATGATTCGCCCGGTATCGAGTGATGGGTTCTCCTCGTCGAGTTTGTCAAAGTCCGGATGGGAGAAAGAGAACAAGCGCCCGTATACCTGCGGTCTCCCGTGGATCGCAACGCGATCGCCGGCTTCAAATACCTTGCTGATCCAACCCACCTGCTGAAACCATACGCACTTGATGCGTCCCCCGAATGGGTCTTCGACAATCATCTCGAATCTCCGCCGCCTTCGACTTGGAACGGTACCGGTTGAGCGAACGGTGCCCACTACCGTTACCGGCTCACCGTTCTCTGTGAGGTCGCGAACCGCCACTACCGAGGACCGGTCGAGATAGCGGCGGGGGAAATACTGCAGCAGATCTCTTACGCACGTCACGCCGGCCTCGGACAGAACTTCCGCGCGGTGCGGACCGATACCCTTCAGGTATTGGATGCTCTCTGATAGGAACGAGACGGACATGGGCGGGGCTTTGGCTCCCGATCAGGGGGTCGGCGACACTCCGGTGGCATCAAATATAACCGGTCTGTGCCGCCTCGTCACGCTCGCCCGAGGGACTTGGCGTAGTCCGGAGATCTGACGCCGCGACCGGCATCGCATCGAGCCGTCTCGTCAGGCTGGTGACAACCGGCTGCGGTTTGCCTCTTGCGCCCTTCGGTAGATGGATAGCACGAAGCCGATCGACAACAGAATGATTCCGATCCAGACCACGTTGATGAGCGGCTTCTCGTACGCTTGAATGAGAATCCAGTCCTCGCGGGGTCCCTCAACGCCGATGAATGAAATGTTGACCGCGCCACTGTCCACGTTCATTCCGGTGAAGCCGACGCTAATCCCGAAGTCGGGGATCTCGGCCGGCTCGATCTGGACGGCTCCATCCTGGCCGACGGAATAGACAGGGATGACAGTCTCACTGCGGCCGTCACTAAGTCTCGTGATCCTGAGCTCCGCGCCTACCACGATCTGGGCATCCTCCGATATGTGTGCCCCGTCGGCGTCGAGGTCGAAGGCGACGAAAGCGACAGAGTACTCACCGCCACCCAGCTGCACTTCCTCGCCCTTTCGGAGTGCCACGGTCGTCGTTCCGCTTGCGCTTCCGTCTTCGAACATCTCATTGGGAGATACTGCGACGAACAAGTCCTTGCGCGCGCCCAGCCGGACATCCGGATGCTGGATCCACTGCTGCGTTGACGACTCGTAGCTGACAGGCTTGAGCATATAGTTACTGCCGGACGGGTCCGTGACGTCCAGCAGATACGCCGGACGGTTCTGGGATGAGATCTCCTTGCCGACGTAGGTGACCGTGTATCCCGCCACGCGGGCCGTCTGACCTCGGTTCAGGACGAAGTTGTCGCGCTGCACTCCGGTGGACGGGTCCACAGGTGCAACGGTGTTGCTGAACCCGCTGGAGGCGATGATACCGATCACCAACAGGGCAAATCCTACATGGGCCAGAGCACCACCTGCCAACTTGGGATTGCCACGAGCGACGCGCCACATAACGAACCCATTGCCATAGAGAGCAAAGAAGGCTACGAAGAGCAATAAAAGCAGCAGCAATCCGGGACCGTATGCCTGCCAGTGTCCCCCGAGCCCGTCGAATATCCCCGCTGTCATCGCGACGACTTCATTGGCCGGCGGGACGCTTCGCACACTCTCTTCCACGAAGGGCGTGAATAGGAGAACCGCAATCGTACTCACCACGGCAAGGGCGACAGGCTTGAGCAGAACCTTGTTCGCATTCTCGATGCTCATCTTGTTCCACCAGAAGAGCTGCCCGAGTCCTGCGAGAAACACGAACCCGATCGACAGCGGAAGGGACCACTTGTTGTAGAACGCGATCGGCACCGTCGACGGATTATCGCGGAAGATGCGACCCAATATCGGTGCACTGGTACCAAGAATGACGACCAGCGCGGTCGCGCAGATCAGCATTGCGCCGACGAATATCATCGTCTCTCTCGAGAGCAGTCCCGGCTCCTGGCGGGGTCGAGGCAACTCCTTGTATCGGTATGCGAACAAGCCGAATCCCACGACGCCCATGGTGAGAATCCACAACAACAACTGGTTGTACAGGCCAAGGTCGACGAACGAATGCACCGATATGTCGCCCAGAATGCCGCTGCGCGTCAGGAACGTGGAGTACACGACGAACATGTAGGCCAGGATGCACAGGAAGAGGGCCGCCTTGTGACTCGTTCCGCTTCTCTTCTGGATGATCATCGTGTGGACGGCGGCGATGCCGATCAGCCATGGCACCAATGACGAGTTCTCGACCGGGTCCCAGGCCCAGTAGCCGCCGAACGAGAGCGTGACGTATGCCCAGTAGCCGCCCATCGCGATACCGACTCCGAGGATCATGACGGCAAAAAGGGTCCACGGAAGGGCTGGACGCACCCAGTCCGTATATCGACGCTTCCACACAGCGCTGACTGCATATGCAAACGGAACAATCATCGTCGCAAAGCCGACGAATAATGTTGGTGGATGGATGACCATCCAATAATTCTGGAGCAGATCATTGAGTCCGCTCCCATCTGCCGGGACCAGTCCGGCCTTCAGCATGGGCGCGTCCGGAAACTTTTCCGCGAGCGTCATGAAGGGAGATGATCCGATGGGGACTGCGCCGATCTTCAGCCCAACGACCATCGAAATCAGGAAGATCTGACACAGTGCAATCACAGCCATGGTGGTGGCTTCGTAGTCTCGAGCCCAGCGGATGAGACCGAGACCGACGACGCCGTTCAAGATGATCCAGAGCAGGAACGAACCCTCTTGGCCCGCCCATGTCGCGGATATCAAGAAATGCACCGGCAGCGCCCGTGATGAGTGCTCATAGACGTACGCATACTGGAACTGGTGCGTCACGACGGTATAGCCAAGTACGACGAAGGCCCCGATCGTACAGACGGCCATGACAGCCCACGCCGCGCGCGCTACCGTAAACCACTCGGAAGTTGCGGATTCTCGCGAGGCACGCAGATAGGCGGCCCCGGAGAGCCCGCACGCCACAAACGCGGTGAGTATGAGTAGGTGACCGATTATCCCTGCCATAACATTCTATTGCTCACGGACACGAACTGCGATTTGTGTGAAACGTAAACGCAAATAAGGGTTCCATACCACAAGGGCCTTTGGCTGACCTTTCCATTTCTTCACGAACCGGTAGAGTTTAAAAGCGGTGGCGGTAGTTAAAATCGATAACGCGTCATGATTGCTGGCCAGACCACCGGTGAACCTTCCACTAGCTGAACACCCATGAGACAAGTATCAAACGTTGTCGTGCAGCTGTTAGTAATCGCTATGTGTGCGGCTGCTACCGGTTGCTCCTCTTGTAACCGACCTGCCGAACCGGTACTTCCCGCCGATTTGACCGGAAATTGGACAGGGGCCTACACGGTTTACGACGGAGCCGGCCGGCCTCTTCGTGATACGCTGCACGTATCGCTGGTCTCGGAGGCTGATAACGTCTCTGGAGAGGGTATACGCAGACGTTTTGTTGAAGAAAGGCCTCCGTCTGAAGCCAGTGTCGTCGTATCCGGATCGGTGGTAGCGACGAGCTTCCGTCTCGAATTTGCTGATCCCGAAACCGGCCACACCGCACTGTTTTCCGGAACGGTGGAGGATGACACTCTCAAAGGCAACCTGACGGTGGGTGGTAACGTAATCGGAGGTCTCTCGCTTAGCCAAGAGGAATCGATCGCGACCGACATCGAGGAATAGGCCTCTGGCGATTTCGCGGTACCCTCTGTCGAGGGCATCGATTATTCTGCGGAAATCTTGCCTGAGCGTTCATATCGTACATGGACTAATGTAAAACGATTGTACATGCAAATGAGACCTCTCGTCACACTGTCTCTCCTTTGCGTCGTCGGCTTCACCGGCTGCACAACTGTCAACCTCACACCTTCGGGTGAATCTGCCGCGTCGAAGCCAGCTGCTACCGCATCATCAGCGAAGAAAGACGACGATAAGAAGTCGCCGTTTAAGGACTGGAAGGAGACCCTAAAGGACACGCGCGCGATCGATGGCTTCTTCAAGACGCATCTGAAGCGGGATAACACCCTTTACATGGAACTCAGTCCGGACCAACTCAACGAGGAGTTCGGATTGATTATGCACTTCTCACGCGGAACGGGCGTTTTTGGGCTTCACGATGGACTTCCGTTGTCGGATTCACGCCTAATGCGCTTTGAAAGGCACGGCGACAAGATCTATCTGGTTCACCGTAATCACCGCTTCACCGCTGACGCCGGCTCGCCAATGGAGACCTCTCTGGCCGACAACACAGGCCATTCCATTGTGAACGCCTTTGACATTGTAAGCGAGGACTCCACGAAGTCGTTGCTGATCGACGCTACGGAACTCTTGGTTTCGGACTACTCCGATGTCGCTGACCGGATCAAATCGTACTTCGGCAACAAGCCGGCCTCTTTCGATAAGGGGCGGAGTTACGTCGACGAGGTTCACGGATTCCAGAGGAACGTCGAGATCGATGCTCTGCTTACTTACAAGACGACCGCGGAGCCCCAATACACGTCAGCCGGAGTATCCGACTATCGCTCGGTCCCAATTGGCGTCAGATACTCCTTCTTCAAGCTTCCGGAAGATCCTATGATGGTCAGGTATGCCGATGATCGCGTCGGCTATTTCCTCGATGCTGTTAAGGACTTCTCACGAGACAAGGAATACGATCCGTACGTGGCGCTTGTAAGCCGGTGGCGTCTTGAGAAGAAAGACCACGCGATCCCCGTATCTGAACCCGTGAAGCCGATCACCTTCTACATCGACCACAGCGTCCCTGTGGAGTATCGCAAGTACGTTAAAGAAGGTATCGAGGCGTGGAATAAGGGGTTCGAGGCGGCCGGGTTCAAGAATGCTATCGTTGGTGTTCAGGCCCCCGATGATAGCACCTGGAGTGCGGAAGACGTTCGCTACTCTACGGTAAGGTGGACGGCTGCTCACTCGATGGGCTACGCCATTGGTCCGAGCCAAACCGATCCGAGAACGGGAGAAATCCTAAACGCAGACGTACTGATTTCGTCCACTTTCGTACGTGGCTGGTCGAACGAGTACACCCGGTTCATCGGTGAGGAGACTGTGGGTGAGTGGTTAAACAGGGCGGATGAAATCCGTGCGTCTATGCCCCCGTTCATGGCGGAGCGAATGTGTGTGGCCGAGATGGGCAAGGCGCACCAGATCGGTTTCCAGCACGCTGCCCTGAGTGCGATGGGAGTCATTGCCGGGACCGAGCCGATCCCCGACGACTACCTGGGCGATGCGATTCGCGATCTCATCATGCACGAGGTAGGCCATACGCTCGGCCTTCGGCACAACTTCCGGTCATCGTCCTCGATCCCATACGACCGGCTCAATGACAAGTCCTTCACGGAGGAAAATGGCCTGACGGCGTCCGTAATGGATTACAACACGACGAATATTTCGCCGGACCGCTCGCGGCAAGGCCACTATACCAACCCGTCCATTGGTGCATATGACGTGTGGGCGATCCAGTTCGGCTATGCGACAATGTATAGCCAGGATGCTTCGGGCGAGCTCGCGATGACAGGATCGCCCGTGACTACGCCGGAAGCTGAGCTTGTCGGCCTTCGCAAGGTTGCCAACCAGTCGTCTGAGCCGCTGCTCGCATACAACACGGACGAGGACACGCATCTGGGAGCGATGGGCGTGGATCCCAAGACCAACGCGTGGGATCTGTCGTCAGAACCACTTCGATACGCTCAGGATCGGGCTCGTCTTGTCGAAATGATACAACCTCGTATCGAGGAGCGGATGATTTACGACGGGGAGCCCTACGAGCGACTACGTGGTACCTTCGCGCGGCTGATCTTTGAAAGGATCGCCAGCACCCGGCCCGTCGTGCGGACCATTGGGGGATTGGAGTTTTCGAGAGACCATAAGAACACGCCGGGTGCAAGGCCACCCTTTACGCCTGTATCTGCGGCCAGTCAGCGCGAGGCCCTCGCGTTCGTTTCGGAGAATGTGTTCTCCGCAGATGCGTTTGAGTTTGAGGCCGACCTTCTGAACAAGTTGGCTCCCAATCGGATGGCGCACTGGGGCAGCGGGTATCGAACGGTTCCGGTCGATTTCCCCATCCACTCGTATCTGAGCGGAGGGCAGCGATCGATATTGTCCGATCTCCTTCACAACGGCCGTCTAGCGCGCATGATCGACAACGAGGTCCGTACGCCGGGTGAGATCTTCACCGTGGCTGAACTCATGCAGACGCTGACGCGAGATATTTGGACCGAGATCAGCAACCCTGCAAGTCCGCGAACGGCGAACAGTTTCCGTCGGAATCTTCAGCGGATGTACGTCGACCAGCTGACGGCCATCATGCTCGATCTCCGGCCGTCACCCTCGACGCTTCCGGCGCCCGAGGATGCGAGGTCGTTGGCGCGTCTCGAGCTCATGGAACTCTCGAATCGAATTGGTGGGGCACTCGAGTCCTCCTCGCTTGACCGCACAATGCGAGCGCACCTGACCGAATCAAAGGTCCGTATCGATGAGGCACTCGACATTTCGGTTACGGTGCAGCTCGACTAGTAGGCATGTCACATTGATTTGCGAGCAAAAGGGGCGGCCCGATTCATCGGGGTGCCCCTTCTTGTTGAGGCGTGGGACGAGTCCTACGCAGTTAGGTCTGTGCGTCCTACTATAACACTGTATCTAAAGTGTTTACGTAGTGTGTCACAATTCGTCGTTTCCACCGTAATGACGAGTGTGAAGCCGGATCAGGATAGAATGATGGTGAGAAAGCCCGGCGGACATTCCCAGTAATCACCCGTAGTACGTCGTCATGCTCTATACCATCTATGTCAACAAGCCCCACCGGTCAATTCGTGAACAATGCCGCGAGACATCTGACGGTCGCTTCATTTTGTTCGATGGTGAAGGATCAAGGAGAGAAGTGATGGAGATGGCGCGCAAGGCTGCCGACCATGCGGATTCAGTAAATGTGGTGTGGAGGTCAAATCGCGTCTTCTCCCGGAGTTGGTCCGGGGACGCGGTTGTGGCGGTTGAACAAGCTCCGGGCCTCGACGGGTACGGATTGAGAAGATTCGCGACTTGAACGTGATTGTGGTGGCGGGGCTGGCTCAGTAGACGTGATGTTCCGGCTGTCATCCCGGGCACCCGCTTTCGCGGGTACAGGCTCGACGCGGGATCCATCGGAGTGTAGATCGACTGCCTGACGCCTTCGCAGTAATAACGTGTTAGCTCCCCTTGGGCTGCACGCGCGGCTTGCGTGACCAACGGGTCCGCCGTTTCTTGGGCTCCACACCTGGTTGGAGTCATGCGCTTCTCTACGCCCTTTCGGTTCACCGGTCGCCTCGATCGGGGCCAGTATGCGCTCGCTGGAGTGCTTTTGTTTGCGCTCAAGTACAATCTTGATCGCGTGCTCTCAGCGTCGGTATTCGGCAGGCGGTGGAGCTTTTCCAGCTACCTGAGTGTGCCCGGTGCAGAGGCCATCGATGCACTCGGTCAAGGCGACATCGTATTCGGTCTTACACTGGTGGCGACCGCGCTTCCTTTTGTGTGGATCGGCACGGCTTTGACCACGCGACGATTGCGCGACAGCGGCCTACCCATCCCGCTGGTATTGCTCTTCTTCGTGCCCGTCGTGAATCTCCTGTTCTTTTCGGTGATGTGCGTTTTGCCCGGCCGCCCCTCACCGGAACGAACAACCGAATCATCAACTGATGCGAAATGGCTCGATCGCGTCATGCCCGAAGGGAGGCTCGCAAGTGCCGGGATGGCCGTGGCCGTAACCGCCCCGGCAGGGTTGATCGGAACCTATCTGGCCGTGAATGTCTTCAGCCACTACGGATGGGGGCTGTTCGTGGGGATCCCGTTTGGACTGGGGATGGTCGCCGCAATGCTGAACGGCTACCGCTCCGAGCGATCACCATCCGAATGCATGCTTGTCGCAATCACTTCGGTGGCGATACTGGGAGGACTGCTCGCACTCGTCGCCGCCGAAGGCTTGATCTGCCTCGTGATGGCGGCACCTATTGCGGTGGCCCTTGCCGTGATGGGCGGTGGTTTGGGCTATTGCATACAGAGACGCCCCCGAACAGGCTCAACCGTAACCATGACGCTGGTTGTGGCCGGTGTCCTTCCTTTTGTCATCGCTTTGGAAAGTGTCCACGACCACGAAGCGGACCTTGTCGCTGTGACAACGGCTGTAGCGGTAGAGGCGACTGCGGAAGAAGTCTGGGATGCTTTGGTTGTGTTTTCGGATATCCCCGCCCCGAGCGAATGGTTGTTCAAGACGGGTATCGCTTATCCGGTCCGTGCCACGATAGAAGGGCAGGGGGCGGGCGCAGTGCGCTATTGCGAGTTTACCACGGGCTCCTTTGTCGAACCCATTACCGTATGGAATCGGCCCACGGAACTCTCTTTTTCGGTGGAGTCGATGCCCGACCCTATGCACGAATGGACTTTCTATGGGCAGATCCGGCCTCCGCACATCGACGGCTACTTTAGTACTGAGAAGGGGCGGTTCCTCCTTACCGAAACCATTGACGGTCAGACGCTGCTCGAAGGGACAACCTGGTATCGCAATCGGCTGTGGCCAAACCGATACTGGAATGCCTGGAGCGACGCGATTCTGCATCGCATCCATCTCAGGGTCCTGACCCACATCAAGCGAACCGCTGAGACCTCCGACGCCTAACTACCGGTTGACGGATACGGTGAACTCGATCGTCAAGCCCCAACCTATCGTGGCCTCTCTCGGAGAACGCGGATTCATCGTGGCTCGCATCCCGATGTCGGTTGCTGAGTCGAGAGCGATTGACAACCAATCATCCGGCCTTTGGAAAACGTTTGTCGATAGAGCGGATTCTGTTGGCGCTGGATCGGTCAGTGCGAGAATAGCGACTTCGCCCTGGGCATTTCGAGCAGTGACCTGCCATTCGGAGAACTGATCCATCACCGTGGTGGCAGGCTCGGTGATCTCGATCGCGAAATTCGTGATGAGGATGTCCCTTATGTCCCGCTGCGTCGCATTGAAATCGACCACCGGTTCCAGCACAGCCTCGAAGAAAGATGCCTCCGTCTTCACCGAAATCCCTTCCCCCACCTCCAATCCGGATGTCGAGAACGTAAACACTGTCTGCATCGCTCCCGTCAATTCGGTCGGTTCCGAGAACACGGTACGCGTCTCGCTCCAGGGTCCTGCAGTTCCGTCGGATACCGCCCGCACACGCCATCTGATAGACCCGATGTCGGCCAACTCGTTAATGGTAAGAGGCACTTGCGTAG
>JAHHLP010000218.1 GCA_018679295.1 Rhodothermia bacterium | reverse complement strand
ATGCTACATCGATCGCAAATAGTGACATAAGAGCTAGAATTCCTATTGCTTTTCGCATCTCGCTTCTTCCTTCTGTTACGATTTCCGACCCACGAGCGAAATTGACAATATGCATGCCAACAGTTGCTCATAGGCGCAAACGCGCACTATACGCTCATCGGTTATCGACCAAAGAAGCCCGTTTTTTAAGCGAGGGTAGCGGCCCTGCGTGGGCAACAGGACGGATGAAGGCTGGGACCACTTGCACTCGATGCAAGTAGACCGCAAACACAAAAAGAATACCCGCACACCGAATACGATCTATGGGACCGGATCTCCTCCTACTGAGCAACTCGACTAATCACAGACAGCCCTATTTGGGCCACGCCATTCCGCTGATCGGCTCTTTCCTGGGCCCCGATGTCGACACGGTGGCGTTCGTCCCATATGCCGGCGTCACGGTCGACTATGATCGGTATGCGAATCTCGTAGCCGAGAAGTTTGCTGCTGCGGGTTTTTCAGTAGTCTCCGTCCACGAGTCGCGCGATCCCGCCGACGTAGTTCGCGGCGCCGATGCGATCGCGGTCGGAGGAGGTAACACGTTCAGGCTCATTGAGAGGCTCTACGAGTTTGGACTTCGCAAGGCGATTCGTGAGGAGGTTCTCGCCGGCAAACCATACATCGGATGGAGCGCGGGATCAAACGTCGCGTGTCCAACGATCCGCACAACCAACGACATGCCAATTGTAGAGCCGCCAGGCTTCGACGCGCTGGACCTCGTGCCTTTTCAGATCAATCCTCACTATCTCGACTCGCATCCCGAAAAGCACCAAGGCGAAACTCGCGAGCAGCGCATCATGGAGTTTATCGAACTCAACCCGAACACGTACGTGGTTGGTTTGCGGGAGGGGAGCACCATGGAAGTGCGGGGTGGCAAAGCGACTCTGCACGGAGACAAGCCCTGCAGGGTATTCGTCAGCGGGCAGGAGCCTCGTGAGGTAGGTCCCGACGACAACCTCACGTTTCTTTTTCGGAATGACGCCTAGGGGCAGTTCGCCGACAACCAATTCGCCACGCGCCGTGGCCCCACGATCTTGCTGATCTACGTCCGCCTTCTGGCCAGCGTCAGCCCGTCTGCTATCGGGACGAGGCTGATGTCCACGCGCTTGTCACTCTGGAGGAACCGATTCATCGCCCTGATGGCCTCTGTCTCAGGCTCGGTATTATCGTTGTTCACAACTTCCCCGTCCCACAGGACATTGTCGATGGCGATGAGCCCGCCCGGACTTACAAGGCGGAGGCAGCGTTCATAGTACTCGGCGTAGTTAAGCTTGTCGGCGTCAATGAAAGCGAAATCGAAGGTCCCCGACTGCCCGTCCGCCAGCAAGTGATCCAGTGTCTCGAGTGCTGGGGCGATTCGCAGGTCGATTCTATGCTCTACTCCGGCTTTGCGCCAGTGCTGGCGTCCGATCCTGGTCCACTCCTCGCTGACGTCGCACGCCACAACGCGTCCATCATCGGGCAGCGACAGCGCTACGGCCAAGGCGCTATATCCGGTGAACACCCCGACTTCAATCGTCCGGCGCGCACCGATCAAGCGAACCAGCATCGCCATAAACTGACCCTGCTCCGGTGCGATCTGCATGTTCGATTCTTCCAATTCCGCTGTGACTTGACGCAATTCTTCAAGCACGGGGTGCTCGCGTAGGGAGATGTCGCGGATGTACTGCTCAAGCGTCTCGTCGATCGTTGTTGACGTTTTCGACATGATCTGAAATAGTTGGTCGTTCGTTCGCTAAATTGCAGGGAACAGTCATCTACCTAGCGATCTGCCGCAGTTCTACCACGCTCGCTTGGTACGGGCGATGGGGTTGACGCTCCGTAGGGACAGGTCCCGCCGGGTTATCTGTAATCCCTCCTTCTCCGGCCAAGATAGCGCGGACTCTATACATCGCGCTCAAACCTGCAAGTTGTGACATCGGACATCCTTCCGCGCGTAAGTTGTGTAATGGTCACGGCCGACCGCCCGTCGCTCTGCCGCCGGGCGATCTGGTCCTACCAGCAGCAGACCTATCGCAACAAGGAGCTCGTCGTGCTTGACAATGGCGAGGTGAGCATGCGAACCCTACTGGATGTCCTCCCGGTCGATGAGGTTCGGTATGTAAAGGTAGACCGTTCACCGGACGCCACTCTGGGTGAACTGCGCAATCGCGCACTTTCGCTTGCGACCGGGGAGTACGTCATCCCGCAGTGGGACGATGACGACTGGAGCCATCCGGACCGAATCGCATTGCAGGCGAGCATTCTCGACGAGGGAAATGACGCGTGCGCTCTGTCCGGGACTCTCGTACACATAGATGAGGGTGCGTTTTTCGATCGTCCATACATCGGAATATTGCCGGGCGGAGTTCCACCCACGATCATGCACCGCTCTGATCACGAGTTACGCTACCCTCCACTCGAGCGCGGAGAAGACACTCACTATGTGGCTTCGTGGCGCGACAGAAACTTCGCGGAACTGCCCGCCTCATTCGCTTACCTGTACAT
>JAHHLP010000404.1 GCA_018679295.1 Rhodothermia bacterium | reverse complement strand
ACCCGAACCCGTTCAGCGACCGCCTGAACGTTACTGTCACGGTCGACCGGCCGACCGAGGCTCGAATATCGCTCTTCGACATGCTCGGGCGCGAGGTAGCGGTGGTGTACGACGGGCGCGTGCTCGCGGGCTTCAAGGCGCGGTATTCGTTTCTCCCAGGAGGCCACTGGCAGCAGGCGCTTATGCTTTGCGGGTTCAGACCCCGGATCAAATCGCAACGACTGTGGTGACGGCATTACCGTAGAGCATCCGGCCGGATGCGCCCTGCGGTTGCGGGACGCGTTGAGTTGCTGCGATACATTCCGCTGATCCAGTCCTTGCCATTCCCCGCCTCAGCGCGGAGGAGGACTCACTTCCCACGATCTAATCGACTGGCCGGGCTCCTGCGGCGACGACTATGAGCCAGAACAACGTTGGACCCTGCCTATGTGGACGAACAACAACCACAAGACGAGGCCCAACCGATGAGATCGATACTCACGCTGGTACTGCTGGTGGCTGTCGCCGCCGCGTTGCAGGGGTGCGACAGCGAAGACGGGAATATCCTTGATCCCCGACAAACAGTACGGCTGACGGCTGCACCCACGGGGGTAGGGGTAATCAAGGCCTGCAACGGAAGCGGGGAGTGTGGCGGTTGGTCGAGATTGTTTTATGACTCCGGCGAATGGGCGTTTCGTTTCGCAATCGACTGCCGTGAAGGCTCCGACACAAACAATCGATGTTCATCGCGACGAACCACCGAAGCAACGCGAATCGAACGCGGCTTCAGTGTTCGGCTCGAGGCGACGCCCGATCCGGACCACCGGCTGACAGGTTGGAGCGGCTGCACACCAGATCCGAGTAACGCACTTCAGTGTGTCACGACCATCGACGCACTCACTCCGCACAGGATCGTCGGGGCAGCGTTCCTCCCGAATACCGGAAGCCAGGTCGTGATGACGCTCAACTGGTTTGAGGTCGGTGACCTCGACCTCAACGTCACCGGACCGACGGGAACCGCATGCCAGGTTGAGCGAAGAGATACTGGGGCAGATGCTTCCCAGCCGGTACATGCCGAGCGAGTGCGCTGCAGTGACGCGGATGCAGGCCAGTACGAGGTCACGGTCCAGAACCTGTCCGCCTCCGAGCTGAGCTACACGCTGAGTATCGAGGTCCTGAGCGGTCGGGTCAGCATTGCGGCGGCGGGCTACCCGGTACAGTCGGTGCTACCTGCCAATTCAGGTCGAACATATGGGTACAATCACCCCTAGTGCCGACTGAAGCACCGTCAACAAAACGATTCAATCGGCACGGGATGCCATGAAATCTAACCCGCCGGCGACAGCCGCCAGCGATTGTCTGACGTCCGCCAATCGGCCAGCCAGGAGGGACCAACGGACCGCGGCTTACGAATCGTAGGTCGGGGAGCCTTCCGATCACTTCAAAGCTCCACCGACCAGAGTTCGACACCGTTCCGATGCCGGCCTCGCACCTTTCCAAGATTACACCTGGACGGCTCGCGGCAAGAGGATGACGCGTGCATGGCGATGTCGACGCGACTGCATTCGCTAGTCTGCTATGGTTTCGTAAGGGAATCCGGATCGCACAACCGAGACCTGCAGTGCGATGAGCCAAAATCCTGCAGGTCCCTGCCTTCGTGGTTGAGCAATAACCACAACGCGAGGATTCAGCAATGAAGACGATGCAGACAGCAAACAGGATGGATGCCGCCAAAAAGCCTCGGCACTTACACGCCCCGCCCGTCGTACTTGGATTAGCGCTCCTGGCGCTGGGCAATCTTAGATGCGATACCGGCGCGCCCGGAGGGGGCCCACTGGGCGCTCCTGGCAATGTCGTGGTGCAGGTTTCGTGGTCGGGAATCGGAAACCTTGACATCGGTGCGACAACGCCGGACGGCTTCGTCGCGGCCAACTATTTCGAAGACGATGCAAACGACCAATGCAGACACGGAGGCGACGAGCAAGGTGTCGATGGCGGCGGCCATTTTGAACGGTTCAGCTGCGGTGTAGAACCCGGCGATCACTGGGTGATCGTGGTCGACAATTTCTCAGACACCGACCTGAGCTATACGGTTGGTCTTGAGGTCGTCGGAGGCGGGGCGCTGCCGGGCTATCCGCAGACACGCACGATAACAGCCGGCAACAACCAGGTGGACATTCGCAATGGCGGAGAGCGCCATTCTATTACGTTCTAGGCTAGCTCTGCAAGTGGCTGCCGTACGGTGGCGAAGCTACGGCAGCCACAAGAAGGGGGCTCTCAGCAACGGATCCCACCGCCAACCTATCACTCGCCGAGGGCAGACATGGCGACCGCCCTGCACTCCTCATAGAACTCCTGCGCTTGGGTCAACGACTCCTCATTTCGCTCGACCCAAGTCACGCGTCGACTCTCGCCGTTGGCTGTCATCGTGACGAAGTAGTGGACCGTCGACATTGACTGGTCCCGCATCTCCAGGAAATCGATCTCCTGCGCACGCTGCCAAAGGCTTTGGATGTGACCGGAGTCCGTTACCGCCGAGGCTTCGATGTTCTCTTCCGGATATTTGCCCTCCCACCTGAGAACTTCGCCGCTGCCGGCAATCGAGTACCCCATACCGCGACCGGCGAAGGTGCCCTGCTGTCCAAAGATGATCTTCAGATCCGAAGGTACCTCGGATGTCATAGGCCGATTCTCCTCGGTATGCTTGCAGCCGTTGGACCCCATAAGAAGTATCGCCACTACAATCGGCAGCGTTGCGATTCGATAACCCTGAAGTGACTTCATCTGAGCAAGACCATTTTCCGTGTGAAGTGGGTCTCCTGGCTACCGCCCTCAGCCGAGGCATCAAGACGGTAGAAATACGTACCACTCGCCAATGGATTTCCGCTACCGTCACGCGCGTCCCACGAGACGCGGTGAGGGCCGGATGCCATTCTGCTTCCGTCGATTAGCGTTCGAACCACTCGCCCACTTACATCGAAGACGACGAGCCGAACCGTGGTGGGTCCTTCCAGTGTAAACTGAATCGTCGTCTCCGGATTAAACGGGTTCGGATAATTCTGGTCGAGCGAGAACCGTTCGGGAATATCGGGGGGCGACACGACATCTACCGTTGGATCCACCGTTATCGTAACAGGCAGATTAATATTGCCTCCGTTCGAGTTGAGCGAGACCTGTCCTGAGTATGTGCCGGCAACCTTAGTCGTGGCATCATAGGTAACGGTGATTACCTGCGACTCGCCCGGTCCGAGCGTGCCACTCAATGGCGAGACAGTAAGGCGCGATGGTTCGGCGAGAATATTGATCTGGGTGCTGGCACTTCCGGTACCGCCTTCGTTATCCGTCACGGTCAACGTTACCGTGTACGCGCCCGCACTCGCATACGCGTGATCCACTGTCTGCTGATTGCTTGTCCCCCCATCACCGAAAGACCAGGCGTACTGCGTGATTGAGCCGTCCGAGTCCGACGACCCCGAGCCATCGAAGGTAATGTCCTCATTCACTTCCGCCTGATTTTTAGACGCCTGGATCACGGCCACGGGCAACTGGTTGTTGGACGTGACGGTAATCGAGGCGCTGGCCTGTCCGGTTGCGCCTTCATTGTCGGTCACCGTCAGAGTCACGGTATACGTACCAGGCTGTGCGTAAGCGTGCTGCGCAGTTTGGAGTGTACT
>JAHHLP010000355.1 GCA_018679295.1 Rhodothermia bacterium | reverse complement strand
CGTTAAGCCAGCCGGACTCACGCGCGCAAAACGCACTGAAGGCGTCGCGCATTTCCGCCGGGTCCGCTGCCTCGAAACGAGCATGCGCGGCGCGGAGTAAACGCGACTTGTACGAGATCACCTCTGCAAAGTCGACCTGTGATGTGGGCAACAACGGAAGAGAGTCAAGGTCGCGATCCTCAAGCAGGCCGTTCTCCAGCAGCAGGTCGGGACTGATAAGAAGCGGATTGATGGCAAAGGTCGACGGGCTGGAGTACGGAGAATATCCGTGGCCCACGGGTACAAGCGGAAGCAATTGCCAGAGCTTCTGGTCGGCGCGGACAAGGAAATCAGCGAACTCGTAGGCCGCGGGTCCAAAGTCACCAATTCCGTAACGGCACGGAAGAGAAGTGATGTGCAGGAGAATTCCGCTTGCTCGGTAATCGGCCATGAAGTGAACGGTTCACGGAGTTTCGAGTGAGCTCCCGACGATACATCCGGGAGGGCGTTCAAATATAATCGAGGGTCCGCCTAAGGAACGGTGAATGTGACAATAATGTCTCATTTGGTGAGTTACACTGTGGGCTTACTGGGTATCGTAACAACCGGGATTGTATATCCGTACCCGACCCGGTAACCTGATGCTACCATGAAAGAAATACTCAACTCGCTGGAAGTGGCCGACTACGACTTTGTAGCGGCTCTCATGAAGAACTGGGTCAATTTCACCGATGATGCCGAGGTGGACCGACGCATCCGAGCGTTTGAGGCGTCGGGATCGGAGGAAGATCGGGCGCGGGTGGTGGAGAAGCTTGAACGGGAAATCCGTTATCTGGGGAGCTCCGATATCGCCTACGTGATGCGGTACGTCACAGGTCGCGAACCCGGCGTGAGTTTTCGGGAGATCCTTCGCGACGTCGCCCATACGCTGAAGGTGCGACCCGACCGGCTCGGTACGGATCGGGAGGTCACGATTGACCTGGTGCATCAGTATGCGACAAGTCAGTTTGCCGATCTTTCGGCCGACGAGCAGCAACGAATGCTCGAGGATCTAGGAGTGGAGAAGGAGAAGGCCACGGCGTTTCTGATGCGCTCCGCCGGTGTGTTCGCGCTGCCGGTCATGATCGAGGCGTTCAGCGCCGTGATTGTCGAAGGCCTGATCAAGCGCGTCGTGCTCGCGACGATTGCGAAGTTCCTGGGCGAGCAGGCGGCGCAGAAGATCTTCCTGTGGGTCGCGGGCCGATTCCCGTGGTGGCTGAAGTGGGTAGGTCCGGCCGCCTGGACCGCATCGGTCAGTTGGACTGCTCTCGATCTCCAGGGTCCGGCAATGAGGAAGACGGTCCCGGTCGTTCTGTATCTGGGATTGTGTTGCGTCCGTCAGTCGGTACCGGCGGCTGAATAGCGGAATCATCGGCATGACCAGACTTCTGGTAGACCTCGAACAGCTGCCGGAGCAGCAGGTCGGCCTGGTCGGCTGGCAGATCTACAATCATCGGGAAGTGCATGGCCGATGCGCCGGCGGTATCCACATAGAACGTCTTCAGATTAAGGCGTCGCTGGAAGATGGATTGGGTCACGTAGAAAACGTGGAATTTCTCGATCGGGATGTACCACATCATTCGCCGGATGAAACCGCGCCGAATCACGAGGGCATGATCGGACGCGGCATAGCCGTGATGCCTGTACTGGAGATAGGCCCACGCGATGATCAGCGGAATTAGCGTGAACGCCCAGACCGCCGGCTGCCACCAGAACGAGACGGTCGTCGCAATCGCCGCCAGCACGAAGCCGTATCGTATCGACATTCGTCGGATCGTGAGTCGGGACACCGGCAGCAGCCTCTCGGGCCACACCACCGGGAAGATCAGCTTTTCAATCGGTCGGATCTCAGCGGCTTTTGCGAACGGGACAGCTACCTGGTGCCCATGCTCGCGGACATTAAGTCCCATAGTTTGCAGCTCCAGAGCTCGCCAGCTAAAACGGCTCATCAACGGATTTGTCCGATAGATCAGCGTCTGGATCTTCTTGAGGGGGATCGTTCCCTCGGCGATAGTCAGCAGGCCATGTTTCTTGTGGAGCCGGTTGCCTTCCAGGCTCAAGCGGAAGTCGTAGAACTTGTTCAGGTTGACAAGGATGCCGCTGACCCACGACAACAGCGCAGCAGCGACGATGCCGCCAAGCGCTGCCATCCACGGAGATCGAATGACCATTGCCGTCCATTCCCCGAAGCGACCTCGTGTCAGGAAGTCGGCGAGTACTTCCGGGTCCGGTTCAAAGAGCTGCAGTGCCGAGAAGATGATGGCGATGTAGAGCAGGGAAAACCGAAAGACTCCCGACAGAAGAACACGTTCAAGCGTGAGGCGGATGAGCGGCTGTACGTCCGGCGTGGCGACAGCTGGTGCCACCGACGAGTCAAGGACGGTTGTCTCGCCGGGGTCGTCGCCCTGCACGTGTAGCTGGAGAATCCGGATGGCTTCCCGAATGCGATTTGCCTCGGGCACCGAAACGTATTCGAGCACGCCCTCGGCCGAATCGCTGCCCGCCGTCACGACTTTTACTCGTGCCGTGCCAAGCAGGCGGGGGAGGAGCTTCCGCTCGATTTCGATGTTCTGGATTCGATCGACGGGAATATTCCGGCGTCGCCGCGTCAGTACACCGCTGTGAATCACCAGCTCCTTTGGCGTGATCCAGTAC
>JAHHLP010000293.1 GCA_018679295.1 Rhodothermia bacterium | reverse complement strand
CACACAAGTCGACAGTTACGTTTACAGCAACGATAACGTGTCCGAAATGCGGCCAGGGATCAGAGTCGGTGATGCCGGCGAACGCCTGCCAGTATTTTTGGCGCTGCCCCTCGTGCTCGTCAATGCTCCGCCCCGCAGCCGGCGACTGCTGCGTGTTTTGCTCCTATGGCGATGTGCCCTGCCCACCGGTGCAAGCAGACTCCACCTGAAGTCGGGGTAGTCAATGCCACGCTGGGACGGTGTATCCAGAGAGAGCGACCAGGTCCTACAGCGACACCACGCCCTCGACGCGTCCGGCGGCCGCGTACATCCGAACCACGGCCCTGCTCGAATCCATCATCATCTTCGCCGTGACGCTTAGGTAGTTGCCTCTCGTAGAAGCTCGGACCTTGATCGGGTGGTCACCAAAGACGGCCTTCAAATCCTCGAAACCGGCCTTGGGAACGATGAACTTGAAGAGATACTCAGTGGGCCAGTCGTTTTGCTCGTCAAGGAGTTGCTGGAAACGATCCCACCACTCACGGTTGTTTCGAGAAAAGGCAGCTGATCGACTGGGCGAAGACATCATTTTGGGGACCTTCATATTCAGTCAGGAAAGGCACTGTCTCTACAGTATCGATCCTGTTTTCCAATCAATAAGTACCTTGAGACCATAAACCCGTTTCTATAGGAAACGCGAAATTATTGTGTAGTCGCGGAGGAGCTGAGTGGAACCCTTGTCGTCTTGAATCGGTTCGACCCGCGTGCCCCTCAGTAAGCCATATCGTCTTGGCGCCGCCTTTGTCACGGCCGCACTCCTACTCGTAAGCACCGGTCCCGCCTTGCACGGGCTTTGCATCGCGGGGGATGCGGATGCGGACGGGCTTCCGTGTAGCCACCACGCGAAGCCGCTGCCCGTCGATGATCGACAGTGCCACGACAACGTCGATGCGCATGCGCAAAAGCACGACCAATCGGTGCCGGCTGATCACGAATGCTGCACCGTCTCCCCAGCCGTACTCACGGGCCTGAAGGCTGTTCAGAACCTGGAGCCAGGTAGCCTGGCGGCAGTATTTGTCCGATCGCTTTTCGAAGCTGTCGGCGCCGAGTACGCTGACCATCTCTCGGAGCCTCCGCCAGTCGAACACCACTTCACCGCGGCAGGCACCTTTCTACTGAACAGCGTCATTCTCCGTTGATCGTCGTCGATTCGCTGTAACCGACACGAATCACAGGTTGCGTCCTAACCGGCGTACACCAAACGGAGTAAGATGACAACCATACTGTTCCGCGGTGGCTTCAGGTCACTGCTTGCGACACTGATCCCGCTAGTCCTTGTCGGTTCGGCCGCAGGGCAATCGACCGTACCTGACTCGGTTCTTCACGTTGAAGACGTGGTACGCTCAGTTCTTGCCGACAACCCGTTGCTGCGGGCTTCCACGCTCAAAGCCGATGCCCTGCAACAGACCATTTCCGTAGAGAAAAGGCTGGACGACCCTCTTTTCGCGGTGGCTGTATCACCCCGCCCGATTCACACGGCGCGCGGTGCGCAGCGATCGCAATGGCGAATCGAGCAAACCATACCTTTTCCCGGCAAGCGCAAGCTTCGTGGCGAGGTTGCGTCGCTGCGATTCCGGACGGCAGAAATGGAGTCGGCAGCGCTCGCGAACGACGCCGTTCTTCATACACGGCAGGTCTACGCAAATCTCTTCGCCCTGCAGGAACGACTTCGAATCGTCTCCGCGTTTAGATCCGAGGTTCAGAGATTCGAAGAAGCGGCAGCCACGCAATATGAAGTGGGGCGTGGCCACCAGCAGGCCATCCTGCGTGCACAGCTCGAGAAGAACACGCTGTCGCAACGAGGACTAAGTCTGCGGGCGGAGCGCCAGCGAGAGGCCGCTGCGCTCGCGCGGCTGGTCAACCGACCCGATCTGGCGGAAGGACTATTCCGCGTTTCGCGACCCCTCGATCTCGAGCGCGTTCCTGACAACGCCAGTCCGGAAGCGGCCATTGAGAGCCGCCCCGATCTTATCGCACTTCGGACTGCGGGAGAGCGCGCCGATAAGGCCGCAGCTCTGGCTCAGAAACAGTCCTGGCCGGATTTGAACCTCTCAGTCATCTATACCGACATCGTCAAGTCGAGTCCTCCAGCCAACCCCGATGGCGTGGACGCCATTGCCGTGGGTGCCGGTGTCAGGATTCCTATCTGGCGCGGCCCGATTCGTGCCCGTATCCAGGAGCAGCGGATTGTCGGGCAGCAGATTGATGCGCAGCTCGAGGCACTGCAGACAGCCATTAGCACCGAGTTTGCTGACCTCGTAAGCCGGATCACCATCAGCTCGGAGAACCTCACGCTCCTCGAGCAGGGCCTAATTCGCCAAGCGGAAATAACCCGTGATGCAACGCTGTCCGCCTACACGACGGGACAAGCCGGCTTCATCGACCTGCTCGACGCAGAACGGGCCCTGTATTCGCTTCGCATGGAGGAGACGACGGTGCGCTCGCAGCTGCATCACGCCGTTGCCGAGCTGCTCTGGTCGCTTGGCCGAGACATCAACTATTAGAACAAGAAGATATGAGCGCCTTTATCATCTTTGTCCGCGCAACACCGTTGCGACTCAGCCTCGGTCTCGCCGGATTGCTCATCGTCCTCGGCGGATGCACCAAGGCCGCCGAACCGGATCCACATGCCGGACACGCAATGGACATGGGAACAATGGACGCCCCGGCAGAGACAACGGCGATGAGCGGGATGGCACACGGTTCTGACATGTCGGATCCCGTTGCCGACGAAGCAGACACTGTCGTACCCATAGAGCCATCCGTCATACAGACTATTGGCGTACGCACTCGGGAAGTCACCGTATCCTCGCTAAACCGCATCATCCAATCGACCGCCCGCTTCGAGATGGATGAGAGCAGTGCTCACACGGTCACCCTGCGGACGGGCGGATGGGTGGAACGTCTTTTTATAACGTACGAAGGCGCGCTGGTCCGCGAGGGAGATCCGCTGCTCGACTTGTATAGCCCGGAGCTCGTGTCGACCCAGGAGGAGTACCTGCTTGCGCTAAACAATGCCGAGCGTATGTCCGATGGGGCCATTGAAAGCCTCTCCAAGGATGCCGAGCGATTGCTCGAAGCGGCCCGACGCAGGCTCCTATTCTGGGACATCACGGCGGAGCAAATAGAGGAACTGGAACGAACGCGAAAACCGCTCCGAACCGTCCGATTCAACGCGCCGGCGTCCGGGGAAGTCATGAGCAAGTCGGTCGTCGAAGGTCAGCATGTCTCGGCCGGCGAACCACTTCTCAAGATCTACGACACCAGCAAGATCTGGCTGATGGCGGATCTATACGAGCAGGATCTATCGTGGGTACGTGAGGGCCTTCCTGTCTCCATCGAACTGCCCTACGATCCGGGAAAGACATTCACCGGGCGCGTGGATCATATCTATTACATGCTCGATCCCGCAACACGGACGGCACGGGCCAGAATCGTCATGCCGGGTAACCGGCGGATGCTCAAACCCGGGATGTACGCAACCGTTCGCATCCAGGGTGAGCCGCTCTCCCCCGCCCCGATCGTCCCCGAAGAATCCGTCATCCGAACCGGCGAGCAGGACGTAGTGATCATCGCTCTTGGCAACGGGAGGTTCATGCCGAGAGCCGTTCGGCTGGGGGTGCTTGCGGATGGGAGCTATCGCATTCTGGAAGGTCTCGAAGGCGGGGAGGTCGTGGTCACACGAGCGCAGTTCCTGATCGACTCTGAATCTCGTCTTAAGTCAGCCGTCGGCGCGATGGCGGGCCACCAACACTAGAAGGCGGGGAAACTCCTCCCATGATTCAACGACTTATTCGATACTGCGCCGAGAATCGGCTGCTGGTCGTTCTGATAACCATCCTCGTTTCGTCGGTGGGACTGTGGGCCGCGGTAAACACGCCGGTCGACGCCATACCGGACCTGTCAGACGTCCAGGTCATCATTCAAACGGAGTATCCCGGTCAGGGGCCGCAGATCGTCGAGGACCAGGTCACCTACCCCCTTTCGACGGCCATGCTGAGTGTTCCGTACGCAAAGACGGTACGCGGCTACTCGATGTTCGGCACGTCTTTCGTGTACGTCATCTTCGAGGACGGCACAGACCTGTACTGGGCGCGCAGCAGGGTGCTGGAATACCTTAGCTATGCCGCCGAGCGATTGCCGCGAACCGTCAGGCCCTCCATCGGGCCGGACGCCACCGGAGTGGGATGGATCTTCGAGTACTCACTGTCAGATTCGACGGGTCGCCACGACCTGTCGGAGCTCCGTAGCATCCAGGATTTCTTCCTCCGGTACGAGCTGCAGTCCGTGGAAGGCGTTTCGGAGGTTGCCTCCATCGGTGGATTCGTTAAGCAGTATCAGGTCGTCGTCGACCCGCATAAGCTCGCGGCCTTTAGAATATCCATCGCGGACGTACGGATGGCGTTGCAGCGTTCGAACGAGGACGTCGGCGGTCGCCTCATGGAAATCGGAGAGCGTGAGTTTGTAGTTCGCGGTAAGGGCTATCTGACGGGCCTCGAGGATATTCGAGGCGTACCCCTGGCGTCGCGGGACGGCACACCGATCCGAGTGGGCGACGTTGCCGATGTCCGCGTGGGTCCGGAGCTGCGCCGCGGCCTGGTTGATCGCAACGGCGAAGGAGAAACTGTCGGTGGTATCGTGGTGATGCGCTATGGCGATAACGCGAGGCGCGTCATCGCGCGGGTCAAAGAGCGTCTGGAACAGATTTCAGTCGGACTGCCGGAAGGTGTCGAGATCGTGACAGAGTACGACCGCTCCGGACTGATCGAGCGAGCCGTCAAGACGTTGCGCACCAAGCTGGTGGAAGAGATGCTGATCGTCGCCGTTATCGTGATGATCTTTCTATTGCATGTCCGCAGCGCATTCGTCGCCCTGATCACGATTCCGGTCGGCATCCTGATGTCGTTCGCGGTGATGTACGTACTCGACATCAACGCCAACATCATGAGCCTCGGAGGCATCGCGATCGCTATCGGTGTCATGGTAGATGCGTCGCTGGTGATGGTGGAGAATGGACACAAGCACATCGAGCGTAGACGGTCGAAGCTTGCCAGAGAGCTGACCTCATCCGAACGTGTATCGGCGGTCGTCGAGGCCGCCGTCGAGGTGGGGCCGAGTCTTTTCTTCTCTCTTCTCATCGTAACCATCAGCTTCCTGCCCGTCTTCACACTGGAACAGGTGGAGGGGCGGCTCTTCCGGCCGCTGGCATTCACGAAGACATTCGCGATGGCGGCAGCTTCTTTGCTGGCAGTAACCCTGGTGCCCGCGCTGATGACAGTCTTTGTCACGGGCAAAATCCGCAGCGAGTCCGAGAATCCGATCTCGCGGTTCTTTCTGAAGGTGTATCGACCCATCATCCGCACCACGCTTCGACGACCCCTGACCGTATTTCTTGTGAGCGCCATAATTCCCTTGCTGTCGATTCTTCCCTTGCAGCGGATGCTCTTCGACGACGTCTACGTGCCGTTCCCACAACTGGGGTCGGAGTTCATGCCGCCGTTGAACGAAGGAGACCTTCTGTACATGCCAACGACGCTGCCCGGGATCTCCATCCAGAAAGCCAAGGAGTTGCTTCAGCAGACCGACCGCATCATTGCGGCTTTCCCGGAGGTGAAGCACGTGTTCGGCAAGGTGGGACGCGCCGAATCCGCAACCGACCCTGCACCACTTTCAATGATCGAGACGACGATTGTACTGAAGCCGGTTGCAGAGTGGCGCCCCGGCATGACGATCTCGAAGCTGATCAGTGAACTAGACGCGGCCATTCAGATTCCAGGACTCACAAATGCATGGACAATGCCGATCCGCGCGCGCACCGACATGCTCGCGACAGGCATCCGAACGCCGGTCGGCATTAAAATCGCAGGGCCTAACCTGACGACCCTCGAGAACGTTGGTGCCGAAATTGAGGCAACGCTGCGAAGCGTGCCCGGCACCCGGTCGGTATTCGCCGAACGCGCGAGCGGCGGATACTTCCTGGATATCGATGTTGACCGCGACCAAATAGCGCGATACGGTCTTACGACCGGGGACGTACTCGATGTGGTCGCGTCCGCTGTTGGGGGTATGAATGTCACGCGCACGGTGGAGCAGCTGGAGCGCTATCCTGTTAACGTCCGGTATCCAGAGGCATATCGAGACAACCTGGCGGCTCTCCGCCAGCTGCTCGTCCCGGTCGCCGACGGGCGTCAGCTACCGCTCGGACAGCTGGCAAGCTTCGCGCTGACGTCCGGTCCGCCTATGATCAAGAGTGAGAATGCCCGGCCCAACGCATGGGTGTTCGTGGACCTTCAGGAAACCGTAGACATTGGTTCGTACGTGCAGCGTGCCCGGGCCGCCGTGTTGGATAACGTGCAAGTCCCGGCAGGGTACTCGCTTACCTGGAGCGGCCAGTTCGAGTACATGGAACGCACAATGCAGCGATTGCAGGTCCTCGTTCCGATCACGCTCGCGGTGATCTTTCTGCTGCTATTCATACATCTGCGCAACGCGGTCGACTCCTTCTTGCTGATGCTCCCGTTGCCCTTTGCGGCAGTCGGAGCCGTCTGGATTCTGATTCTGCTGGACTTCAACATGAGTATCGCGGTGGGGGTTGGGATCATTGCGGTGGCGGGACTGGCCGCCGAAACCGGGCTCGTAATGCACGTATACCTGCACGAAGCAGTCCAGCGCTACCGGCGAGAGGGCCGATTTACCAGCCGACTGGCCCTCAATGCCGCCCTG
This sequence comes from Rhodothermia bacterium, assembly GCA_018679295.1. Classification (GTDB taxonomy): domain Bacteria; phylum Bacteroidota; class Rhodothermia; order Rhodothermales; family JABDKH01; genus JAHHLP01. The sequence goes on along the minus strand of JAHHLP010000293.1, from coordinate 6,700 downwards.
GAGGAAGGCGCCGTGGACCGCGTTCGGCCAAAACTCATGACGGTCTTTACCACGATACTCGGACTCCTACCCGTTATGTTTGGAACAGGAATCGGTACCGAGGTCATGAAAAGAATCGCTTCCCCGATGGTGGGAGGACTTGTAACTTCGATGATCAATACGCTGATTGTCATTCCGGCGATATATGCGCTTGTATATCGTTGGAGGTACAAAGACGAGTTGACAGGGGGCGATGACGCCGCCCGCGGGCCGTCAACCGGTGCAGAGTTGCCGATTCAGCATGCCACAATCTCAACGAAAGAACTGTCCAGCGAATGAACCTCATTCCTGAATGGGCGCCCGGGATTCACCCGATGGTCGTTCACTTCCCCGTCGCGCTTTTGTCTGTCGCGGTTCTTGCTGACCTTGCCGGTCTCATCTGGCGCAATCGGCGACACCTGCAAATCCTCACCGTGACACTTTACCTAATCGGCGCCGCGACCATCATCGCCGCTTATTTCTCGGGCGAGTGGGGCCTGGAAAATATCGTACCCCCGGCCCAGGCAGAACGGGCCATCTCCAGCCATGCTGACATCGCCGAGTGGACGGCGTGGTTCTTTGTCGTTTTCGCCATCGCCAGGCTGATCGTCTTCCGCGTCGGAGCGATCCGCAACACGTGGATCAAGGCCCTCCTCGTCGTCGGAGGAATTACCGGCTTTGTGCTACTCTTCACGACCGCCGAACGCGGGGCACGGCTCGTCTTCGATTTCGGGGTCGGCGTTGAGGCAGTCACCGAGCAGGCACAGATCCGAGCCGAGATCGCACCGCCAGGACAGAGCCTTGTTCCCTTCGAGGACGGCTGGAAGCTGCAGCCTGTCCTGCCGAGCGACTGGAAAGGCGTTGCGGAATGGCTCGTCGGCGATCCTGCTTCGATCAACACAAGCATCGTGGCGGTCGACACGTCGAAGAACGCGATTCAGATCGAGGCCACCGGCCCCCCTGCCCTCTTCGTCTTCAAACCGGAGCTGGATGACATTGAAGCCGAACTGCTTTTCGATGCGGACGACTTCGACGGCCGGTTTGCCGTCGTTCACTCCTTGCACGACCGTTTCAACTACTTCTTTGTCGAATGGGACGGCGAAAGGATATCGCAAGGACGGGTCGTCGACGGGAAGCGGGAGTTGCTGGATTCTGCCAAACGAGAGTACACCGGCACGTCCCTGATGCGCATCGTTGCCGACGGCACCCACTACCGGGCGTATGATGGCGGCGGTCTCGTGGCGCACGGACATTCGATCGTTGCGGAGAAGGGACGCGCGGGACTATTCCTTGAGGGTACGGGCAACCTGAAAATAATCCTCATGATGGCACGAACGTTGGAATAGGAGAGGTACTGCGCCACTCGTCCCACATGTATTCCCGATCCGCCCCGGCCCAGAGTCTGTAGCGAGCCACCACCATTTTAACCGCGGCGCTGCGCATGTCATCAACTTCGGGTCATCAACACGTCAAAAGCGAACGCCGAAACGCCAACGCCGACGAATCCAGCAATCAGCGCGACAGCCGCCGCGCTGGCCGGGATGATCATCAAGGCCAGAGCAGTCATCACGCCCACATGGCGCACGACTTCAGACGGCGTTTGTGGTTTTCCCTGATCCTGACGATACCGATTCTCGCGCTGTCTCCCATGATCCGCGAGCTTCTAGGGATTCGCGAATCGCTCGCATTCACTGGCGACCTGTATGTGCTCGCGATCCTGTCAACCGGTCTATTTCTGTACGGCGGGTGGCCGTTCCTAACCGGCCTCATTCGAGAGACTCGAGCACGTCGGCCGGGTATGATGACTCTGGTCGGAATGGCAATCTCCACCGCATTTGCGTATAGCACAGCGGTGGTCCTCGGGGTGCCCGGTCAGATCTTTTACTGGGAGCTGGCTACTCTGGTCGACGTGATGCTCCTTGGGCACTGGGTCGAGATGCGATCAGTCATGGGTGCATCCAGAGCGCTGGAAGAACTGGCACGTCTCATGCCGTCAGACGCGCACCGAATACGGAACGACGGTGATGTGGAAGATGTCCCTTTGGATGATCTCAAGCGTGGCGACCGACTGCTGGTAAAACCCGGCGAGAAAATCCCTGCTGACGGCGAGATCTACGAGGGCAGCACTTCGACCAACGAGTCCCTCCTGACGGGTGAGTCGAAACCCGTGTCGAAGTCGGAAGGCGATGATGTCATCGGCGGTTCGATCAATGAGGAAGGGTCGATCAAGATCACGGTCGGGAAGATTGGTGAGGACAGCTTCCTGTCACAGGTTATTGGCCTCGTGCGCGAGGCGCAGGAAAGCAAATCTCGCACGCAGGCCCTTGCTGACCGCGCGGCCGGCTGGCTCACCGGGATCGCCCTCGGGTCCGCCGCGATCACAATGCTGCTGTGGCTGCTGCTCTCCGAAACCGAGTTCGCGTTTGCGTTGGAAAGAACCGTCACGGTGATGGTTACGGCCTGTCCCCACGCCCTTGGGCTGGCCATCCCGCTGGTGACGGCCGTTTCGACGTCGCTTGCCGCCTCCAATGGCCTTCTCATCCGCAATCGTGCCGCATTCGAGACCGCCCGCAATCTCGATGCGGTCATCTTTGATAAGACAGGGACGCTGACGGAAGGTACGTTCGGTGTCACCGATGTAGTGGAGCTTGCCGGTGTTGGTCGAGACGAGATGTTGCGCCTGGCCGCATCAGTCGAGTCCGAGTCCGAGCACCCGATCGCCCGTGGAATCTTGTCCTCAGTCGACGAATATCCCGCCCCGCAGGATTTTACGTCTATTACGGGCAAGGGGGCGAAAGGCAAAGTCGAGGGCAAGACCGTACATGTCGTCAGTCCCAACTTCGTCGAGGAGCAAGGCTTGACGGTAGACGATGCCAGGATCCAGCAGCTGCAGCAGTCCGGCAAGACCGTCGTCTTTGTCCTGATCGACGGTGAAGTCGCGGGCGCCATTGCGCTGGCCGACAGGATTCGCCCGGCATCCCGAGATGCCGTTTCCCGGCTGCACGAGATGGGCATCCAGACGATTATGCTCACAGGCGACAACGAGAGAGTCGCTGCCTGGGTTCAGTCGGAGTTGCAACTGGACGAGTACTTCGCCGAAGTGCTTCCCGACGGAAAGGCGGAGAAAGTGAAAGAGATTCAGCGCCGCGGCTTACGCGTAGCCATGACCGGCGACGGCGTCAACGACGCTCCCGCCCTGGCGACCGCCGATCTCGGTGTGGCAATCGGCGCAGGAACGGATGTGGCCGTCGAAACGGCAGATGTCGTACTCGTCCGAAGTGATCCTGAAGACGTACCGGCAATCATCAATCTTGCTCGTAGCACCTACAGGAAGATGGTCCAGAATCTCTGGTGGGCTGCCGGCTACAACATATTCGCGATTCCTCTCGCCGCCGGCGCTCTCTATTGGGCCGGGATCATTGTAGGTCCGGCGGTCGGTGCGGCATTGATGTCGCTCAGTACCGTCATCGTGGCTATCAACGCCCGGCTATTGAAACTGAACTAGCGACGAGGCCAAAGGAAGATGAATCAATACTACTACGCCCGAATTATTGACGCGGATATGGACACCGTAGACGGGCGCGTCCGCGCGGCGCTAAAGGAGGAAGGGTTTGGGGTACTGACCGAGATCGACGTCGCCGCCACGCTCAAAAAGAAGCTTGACGTCGACTTCCGGCCGTACAAGATTCTTGGGGCCTGCAATCCCCATTTTGCACACAAGGCTCTACAGGCCGAAGACAAGATCGGCACGATGCTGCCGTGCAACGTCATCCTGCAAGAGACGGCAGACGGCCACACGGAGGTGGCTGCGGTAGATCCGATTGCGTCCATGCAGGCGGTGGGAAATGAGTCGCTGGGGGAGATTGCGACGGAAGTACGGGAGCGGCTTCGTCAGGTTGTTGACGAGTTGTAGGGAGAGCACATTACCTTTCGGTACGGCCGGACCCCGCTCACCATGACCACAGGTCTTGATACGCCCCCGCTCGTTACCGTCGCCTGAGGATGTCGCTCGACATTACGACGAGCTCGACCGTTTCTATCGGGACATCTGGGGAGACCATGTTCATCATGGGTACTGGGAGGACGGTGGGGAGACTGCGGAAGAGGCCGTGGTCAAACTGATAGACCTCGCGGCGCGGCGCGGTGAAGTCCGCGGGGGTCAGCGCGTCTGCGACATCGGGTGCGGTTACGGGGCCACCGCCGCATACCTGGCACGTCTGTATGGTGTTGATGTAACCGGTATCACGCTCTCGGCAGCGCAATTTGAATACGCGACCGATAGGTACGCGTCGTCACAATGCCACTTCATTTGTGGCGACTGGGTTGACAACGATTTTGACGGCGAGTCTGTTGACGTCGCAGTTGGCATCGAGTGTCTTTCCCACGTCGCAAGCAAGAGTAGGTTCTTTGACCAAGCGTACCGAGTACTCAAGCCGGGCGGCCGGCTGATTCTCTTCATATGGCTAGCCAATGGCCACGCCGGCGCCCGGCAGATTCGGCTGCTTCTGGAGCCAATATGTCGCGAAGGGCGATTACCCTCGATGGCGACCAATGCCGAGGTCATCCGTTTCGCTGAAGACGCCGGCTTCATGGGAATCGAGATGGATGAGCTATCCTCGCGCGTGCGCCGCACCTGGAGTATGTGCGCCCGGCGCCTTGCGTCAAAGCTCGTTACCGACAGAAGGTACCGTCGGTACTTGCTCGATTCCTCAAGCAGCGACCGCGTATTTCTCAAGACGATCTTCCGGATCATACTTGCGTACCGAACGGGTGCGATGCAGTACGGGTTGTTTGTCGGGAGGAAGCCGGAGTGACGTAGTAGTCGTCATGCTCGCTCTCCAAGAAGTCATACCCGCGGAAGCGGGTACCAATTTACCGCCCGTTGCAACGCACCGTCCCATGGATCCCGGCTCAAGCCTACACCGGCTAAAGCGGGTAGCCGGGATGACAGCTCGAACGGCATGCTCGCGCTCCAAGGAGTCATACCCGCGGGAGCGGGTACCCATTCACGGCCAGTTGCAGCGCAGCGTCCCATGGATCCCGGCTCGGGTACCCGGGATGACGTCGTCACCCGCCCGCAATCGCCCCGATAACCAGAAACGGCTCGTCGCCTTCGACGACAGCGTCCGGTAGTCGCGTATCCGGCGGCTCGTGCGACAGGTCGTCCTCGCACGCGAAGTACCTCAGAAACGCGCGCCGCTCCAACGTCGCATGGTCGCGAATCGTCCCGCGCAGCATAGGGAATCGCTCCTCCACCGCGTCAATTACCGACCCGATGGTCACCGGATGTCGCACATCGACCTCGACTTCCTTGCCCACGTTGGCAAGGGTCCTCAAGTGCTGCGGAAGTACTACGCGGATCATATCCAGAATAGTTCGACGGTGTATATGCCGACACCGCTAGGAAAGCACCTGCACTTCAACCGAAAGCACCCGCGGCAGGTCATGAACGATCGCGGTCCAGCTGTCGCCCTCGTCGACTGAAGCGTAAACCTGCCCGCCAGTCGTTCCGAAGTACAGCCCGCACGGATCGTTGGAATCAACGCACATCGCGTCCCTGAGAACGTTGACGTAGCAGTCGCTCTGAGGCAGCCCCTTTGTCAGCGCCTCCCACTCGTTGCCACCGTTGCGGCTTCGATAGACCCGCAGCTTCCCCTCTGGAGGATAATGCTCGGAATCGGACTTGATCGGGATGACGTAGATCGTGTCCGGCTCGTGCGCGTGGACGTCTACGACGAAACCGAAATCAGACGGAAGGTTGCCACTGACTTCGTACCATGAGTCGCCCGCGTCGTCGCTCCGCATCACGTCCCAGTGCTTCTGCATAAAGAGCACCTCCGGACGCGACGGATGCAGCGCCATGCGGTGGACGCAGTGCCCGACCTCCGCATCCGGATCGGGGATGTATTCCGAATGGAGACCCTTGTTGATCGGCTTCCAGGTTTTCCCGCCGTCGTCGCTCCGGAAGGAGCCTGCGGCAGAGATCGCTACGAAGATCCGGTCCCGATTGCTCGGGTCAACAAGGATGGTGTGTAGGCACAGCCCGCCAGCTCCAGGCTGCCAACCCGACGCCGTATCGTGATCGCGCAGCCCGTCAAGCTCCGTCCACGACGAACCGCCGTCGGTTGACTTGAACAAGGCCGCGTCCTCGACGCCGGCGTAGAGGGTATCCGGGTCTTCGGCCGACGGTTCGAGGTGCCAGACCCGCTTAAACTCCCACGGATGCGGCGTGCCGTCGTACCACTGATGCGTTCCCGTCTCTCCACTGTACGCAAACTCGTTGCCGACCTGCTCCCACGTCTTGCCACCATCGTCGGATCGCTGGATGACCTGGCCGAACCAATCGGTGTGCTGTCCGGCGTAAATGCGGTCGGGATCCGCAGGCGAACCCTTCATGTGATAGATCTGCCAGCCGCCGAAAAGCGGCTCGCTGACGTCCCATTTCTTTCGGGACTCGTCCGATGTGAGAATGAAGGCACCCTTAGCGGTGCCGACGAGGACCCGGACTGCGCTCATGATACTCCCCGATGCTTATGTGGAGGTGGCCACGAAACTGCGGACCGAAGTGTTGCAAATTTTCCAAAGGGAGTCAAGCCACTACTCCAGTTTCGCCCAGCTAGTCCTGCGCTGCGGGACGGAACCGTATGGCCTGCCCTCCTCCGGGCGCGAGCCGTACATCCAA
>JAHHLP010000612.1 GCA_018679295.1 Rhodothermia bacterium | reverse complement strand
CTAGCGCGCTGATGCCGCCGATCTGGATTCCGATAGAAGAGAAGTTGGCGAAGCCGCAAAGCGCATACGTCGCGATGATAATCGCCCGGTCGCTTAGCTGGCCGGCCTGTATGTAGCTCCCCAGTGTTCCATACGACACAAACTCATTCAACGACAGCTTGATGCCGAGGAGATTTCCCACTGCTGCGGCATCGGACCACGGCACGCCAATCAACCAGGCCAGCGGGCGAAGCACTGTCCCGAACAGCGTCTGAAGCGATCCTGGGAAGATCCCCTCGTACTCGCTGCTAACCGGCGACATCCCTTCGGTCCTGTACTCACGGACCTCACCACCCAGGATCTTGCCGTCGATGACGGAGTCGAGGAAATTCAGGAGCACATCAATGACGGCAATCAGTGCAATGAAGCCCAGCAGCATTGCCCCCACATTGACCGCCAGCTTGAGTCCGTCCGTGATGCCATTGGTTGCTGCCTCAATCGCGTTTCCGCCGACCGGGATATCCGGAAGAGAAACGTCGCCTGCGGTCTCCGAGTGCTCGAGCTCCGGATAGATGATCTTGCCGATGACCAGCGCGGCCGGTGCAGACATCACGGTGGCCGCAACCAGATGCCCGGCGGGTACACCCATAGCGATGTACCCGGCAAGAACACCTCCGGCAATCGTGGCAAAACCGCCTACCATAATGGTGGTCAGCTCCGACTTGGTCATCCCCATCAGGAAGGGCCGAATCAGAAGCGGAGCTTCGGTCTGGCCAACGAAAACGTTCGCGCTGCACGACAGCGTTTCCGCCCCACTGGTTCCGATAGTCCATCGCATGAAGCGGCTGAAGGCGTCGACTACCTTTTGCATGATTCCGAGGTAGTAGAGCACGCCCATGAAGCCGCCAAAGAAGATGATCGTAGGCAGCACCTTGAAGGCGAACAGGAAGCCGAAGCCGGGCCAGCCGCCGTCGGGGCCGGGGAAGAAGTATTGGGCGTCGGCAAGGTTTCCGAACAGGAATTGTGCACCGTAATCCGACAGATTGAGGAACTCGGCTACGCCATCACTGAACGAGGTGAAGATGACGCGCCCGTTGAGTTCGTTGGCGATCAACCACGCGATTCCCGAAACCACGATCGCGGCGGATGCAAACTTCTGGGCAGACTCGACCACTTTCACACGTGAGTTGACGAGTGTCAAGGCCACCAGAATAAGCCACGCGATCCCGAGCGGATTAGAAGGAACCAGGGTCAGTAGGCCTCCAACGCAAATGGCGCCCAGGAGCGAGGCCGCAAGGACCGGCCAGTTGGACTCGTCGCCCTCCGGCCGAAGCTGGTAGGCCACAATCAAGAGCCCAAGGAGAACCATGCCGACGAAACTCCACACGTCATCCCGCAGGATGATCAGCGCGAGAACAAACTGAAGACTGAGACCCCAGATGATGGGCCGGAGCTTGACCTGCCGACGGTGGTACGACATAGCCCAGCCTATTCCGAGCAGTGCGAGTAGGCCGAGCACACTGATCAAGTTCATGAGTTTTGCCGTTGCTTGTGGGTCTTGATGCGGGACTGGGTCCGACGAGAGCGCGGCCGAAAATATACAACGTCTTGGCCGATTTCACGGGATGTCGCGGGTGCGTTCGGAACAGCATACCCCCAGGAAAGGGTACAACGGACTCGCTCGCTCGTCCGCTATGATGTGCTTACAAGAGGCCCTTCAATTCATGTCGCGACCTTGCCTGTTCTCATTCGTTTTCTTGCTGACGGCCTTCGGTTGCTCGGGCGACGATCCGCTGATAGAGGATCCGGAAGCACGAGGAGCACTACTGAGCGACAGCCGGATCGAGGTCGTATCTGTTGATCGTATCGAGTCTTTCGGCGTCCCGATAACGGCGGAGAGTCCTGTCGAGCTGGTGCGCATCACCTACCGAACGATCGATGCCAATGGCCTTGCTACCTCTGCCTCGGCACTGCTCGCGAAACCCACGGAAATTGACCGGCCGCTCGCGCTCGCGAGCTATCAGCATGGTACCGTGGTTCGAAAGACAGAGGTCGCCTCAGTTCGCGGCCTCGATACGCCTGAGGCACTGGTGGCCGTCGTCTTTGCTGCGACCGGCTACCTGGCTGTCATGCCCGACTACCTCGGTCTCGGGGAATCCGAGGGTCTGCACCCATTCGTTCACGCGGAATCGCTTGCCTCCGCCGTTGTGGATGCACTCAGAGCGGCTCGCAACTACGCGAGCCGACAAGACATCTCTCTCGAGCGCGAAGTGTACCTGCTTGGATACTCCGAAGGGGGATATGCCACGGCGGCTGCGCAACGACGCATAGAGGCGAGTCTCGCCGACGAGTTCACACTTGGAGCGTCGTCGCCCATGGCGGCACCATTCGATCTTGCGGGGGAGATGGTCGACCTTCTGGCGCGTGAAGATGCATATCCGGCCCCGTTCTATTTGCCGTACACGCTTCTCGCTTACGATGCCGTGTACGACCTCGCAGCAAGTCCATCGGAGTATTTCGTGACCCCGTACGATCAGACCATCCCGCCGCTTTTCGACGGGACGCGGTCCGGCGGCGAAATCGACGCCGCGCTTCCGGAGGTTCCGAGGCAGATCCTGCGCGAGGAGTTTATCTCCGCCATCCTGACGGATGACAGTTCTCCTTGGCGGCGTCGTCTGCAAGAGAACACGCTCCTGTCGTGGACGCCCACTACGCGAACGCGCCTGTATCACTGCGAGCAGGACGAGTTGATTCCGATCAATAACTCAACAACCGCTCTCTCTTCCTTCCTTGACAACGGCGCGCCGGAATCCCGCGTGGATCTGGTCACGGGCGATTTCGGGAAGCATGCCGAATGTGCAGCTGTGTTCATTCTACTGGGCAAGTTCTGGATCGACGAGGTGCGGGGGACGTCTCAGTCGAAGCGGTCGGAGGCAGATTTGATCGAGCAAGTGAGAAGGTCTGGCTGGCGCCCGATAGGCGAGTAGCGGCAGGACGGTCTCATTTGTCATCCCGGGCTACGACCCGGATCCACGAAAGGCCGGGGCTCACGGGACGCTCAATGGGTTGCCGCTTCCGCGGCAATGACGCCCTTTATCGTCATCACGGCCATAGGTCATCCCGGCCAGCCTGCCCCTGCGAAAGCGGGGGAGCCGGGATCCATGAAAGGCCGGGGCTCGCGGGACGTTTGAT
>JAHHLP010000421.1 GCA_018679295.1 Rhodothermia bacterium | reverse complement strand
TCCTCGAGCTGCACGCGAGAACCGTCGCAAGTCCGCTTCGATTCCTCGTCCTCAATATCGATGGAGCCGCCAGCATTCTTCGACACGACACACCGACGATCAACCCCGACGATCGTGACGAACAGCTTTTGACCGGTCGATTCGGAATACAAGTTCGTTTTTCGCAGCACCTATCCACTGACTTCTCCTTCTTCGCGTCGCGGTACGAAACGGTCTACCTCAAGGCGGAACGCTCCGCCGAGAACAACGTGCAGCGGGCTCTTCGCTTTAGACCTGCGGTAACGTGGAAGCCCTCGAACAAGACTCGAGTGCGGCTCACGTCGGAAGTTCGCGCCACCTATACGGTCGACGATTTCGTCCTGCCGGGACGCGCACCCCGCGACCAGTCGGCTCGCGAGCTCCGATACGAGGCCGACGTTGAGCAAGACCTGCCCTCAACGCTGCGCCTGACAGCCCGCGCGACGATCAGTGACCTTCGACTGGGGCGGTTTCTTGACGCCGCGTTCGCGGAAATTCCCTTCGATACGCTCGTGACGACGAGCACCTGGCTGCAGCTTCACTCCACCGGACGATTGCAAGCCTCCGTCGGCGTGCGGACGTTCATCAGGAGCGACTACAACCAGTCGACTGCCGTCCGCTACACGCCGCGAGCGAACGACGGCAGCCCACTGCTAGACTCGAACGGCTCGCCGATTGTATCAACTATTACTCGGCCAGGCCGCGAGAGGATCTCACAGATAGGACCAACGGCGTCTCTCACGTGGCCACTTCGGCGCCGAACCGAACTCATTTTCGAAGGGTGGTTTGTCGTACAGAGAATTACACAGGAACTCTACGGCAGCCTGCCCGAAGAACAATCCGAAACGATACGCAGAGCGGCGGACCGGGGACGCCGCACCATCATCCCCAACCTCACGATGACAGCCGTCTGGCGCTTCTGACTATGCGCAATACCGAGTACAACAACATGCTCGTCCTCGGCGTGACCGGCGGGATTGGCAGCGGCAAGTCCGCCGTGTGCGACATCCTTGAGGTGCGCGGAGCGCGTATTTTTCGCGCCGACGAGGTAGGTAAGCGCCTCATGTCTGAGGATGCTCGGGTGCGGCGAGAGATCGTTTCCGCGTTCGGGGAAGGCAGCTACCTGAGTTCAGGCCAGCTGAATCGAAAGTATCTCGCCGATCGCGTCTTCAGCGACGACACGGCGCTGGAACAGATCAACGCGATCGTACATCCTCGTGTCTTTGAGGCGTTTGTTAAGGCCAAACGGGACGCGAACCGAGACGGGGTCCGTCTTCTCGTACACGAAGCTGCCTTGTTGTTTGAGGCCGGCGGCGATCGTCACGTCGACTGCACCGTGTATGTCGACGCCCCTCGCTATGTCAGAGTCGAACGCGTGATGCGGCGCGACGGTGTGGCGAAGGAGAAGGTCATGGACCGGATGCGCCATCAGATCTCGGCGGCGGAAGGGCGGCGGCGGGCCGACTACGTGCTGCGAAACAACTTGGGCCGCGAGGCACTGGCGAGGCGGGTCGAACGCCTGCTCCGAACGATCGGCAAAGATTTTGTACTACGGGATTGGCTCTTGGGGTGAATCCTTAACGCCTTGAATTTCACGCTCGCCGAGGAAGTTGCTGAACACAGGTCTCCCGCGTTAGCTGCGGTCTTCCAGCAACATCGTTTTGTGGGTTGTTCAATCCTGCTGTACCTACGCAAACACCTCGTCCTCCAAAAGGTGAGGAAATTTTGAAGGCATGCCCGCATGGGCTACCTTTGGAGCCACTCATCAGTTCGCGGTCCGCTTCAGTCGGCTTGCCGCGCTGTCAAGATTACTTTTCACTTCCCCCAGGCGCGCTTGTTACTGGCCGCCAGGCCAACGCTAACAAGTCATGCCAGGTATCCGAGCCTCTAGGTCGGCCGTTTCGGCCGAGAACGCAGTATTCCCACTCTTCACAACTACTAAGCGCGCCAAATGTGTGCGTGCCGAGCGTATAGGTGTGCTGCTGATCACGGCCATGGTTGCGACATTGGCCACGACAACGGTCACATCAGCCCAGGCACAGACGCCCCAGATCACGACCTCCGCGACCGAGGGCGTCTTCGAGAACAAGGTCGTCGTCTCGTGGACAGCGGAGAACATTCCGGCGGGAGCCTTTTTCGTGATAACTCGCGAAGACGCGGCTAACTGTTTGAGCGGAAACTTCCAGGCCCAGGATACTCTTGCAGTTCGATCTCGTGTTGACACTGAGTACTCCGACTTCACCGGCGATCCCGGAGTATTCTACTGCTATGGCGTATCAGCCACCGTCCCGCCGGATAGTACCGTCGCGGGAGACTACGCTGCGGGCAGGCGTGTCATCTTCAAGCCCACCAACCTCCGGGCCACTCTGGGGACAGAAGAGGACCGCGTACTGGTTTCCTGGAGGGATCGATCGGAGGTGGAATCTCGATACGAGATTGGACGAGTCGAGGAGGACGGTTTCTTCGTAGGCGCACCGCCGACGCTGTTGGCCACGCTTCCCGAAAACTCGGGAGCCTACTCTGATACCACCGCTGTGCCGGGAACGCGTTACGTGTACTGCGTCACGGCCTTCGACGCAGCAGGATTCGCCTCCAATGAGGTTTGCGAGGTCGGCCTCCGCGGATTCGTCACGCCGCCCCGAAACGTGTCCGCCTCGGACGGCCAGTGGCCAAACTTCGTGCGCGTCACCTGGACCGATGATTCAAAGGTAGAGTCCTTCTTCACGGTATATCGAGGGGATTTTGAGGGCAACGCTCAGCCGCTGGGAAACGTACCGGCGGATAGCACGCTTTTTGAAGATGTGACGGCCGAGGCGGGATTCAACTACACCTACTGCGTGACCTCAACGGCCGATGGCATGGAGTCCGTCCGGGCGTGCGACAACGGGGTCCGCGGTGTGCTCCCCTCTCCCGCCAATGTGACGGCGACCGTCGACACGTTCGACGACCGGGTCGTCGTCAACTGGGATGACGTGACGGACACGGAAGATGGGTTCCAGATCTTCCGCGCATTGCCCGCCGCCACAGACTCAGTGCTGCTAGGAAGCGTTCGGGCGTCGGTCCAGACTTTCACCGACCGGACGCCTCTGCAAGACCAGGACTACCGCTACTGCGTCCGCGCGTTCAGCACGGTCGCATCACCCGATACGACGTACTCACCCGGAGTGTGTGCGCCCGGCAGGCGCACAACGGTACTCGCTCCGACGAATGTCGCGGCGACGGATGACCAGTTTGAGGAACGCATCAACGCAGCGTGGTCCAATCCCGCCAGCACCGCGATGTTCTTCAACGTGTATCGCGACGGCGTACTGATCGACAACGTCCCGACGGTGACGCCGTTCTTCACCGACTTTGACGCGCCTTCAAACGTGGGACTGAACTACTGCGTCACGGCTGTGTC
>JAHHLP010000201.1 GCA_018679295.1 Rhodothermia bacterium | reverse complement strand
CCCGGTCCAGCGAGCGATATTGTATCGCTTCAGCAAGGTGCTCCTGTTTGATGCGCGCTCTGTGGCCGGCGTCCAGGTCAGCGATGGTTCGGGCCACGCGTAGAATGCGTTCGTATCCGCGAGCACTCAGCCGGAGCTTGGCAACCGCTTCCTTCAACAGCAACGCCGCGTCACGTTCCAGTCCGCACCACCGGCGAACCTCGCGCGTCGTCATGGCAGCGTTGCAATGCGCACCACTGCCGTCTCCCAACCGTCTGCGCTGAACGTCCCGGGCAGCCGCGACGCGATCGCGCATCTCCTCAGAGGCCATGCCCCCGGATCGGCCCGAGAGGGCGCCGACGGCGACGGGGTGGACCGGCAGATGAACATCGATACGGTCGAGCAAGGGGCCGCTTATTCGGTTGTGGTATCTGTGAATCATGGCCGGGCTGCAGACGCACTCCCGAACGGGGTCCGAAAGATAGCCGCACGGGCAGGGGTTCATGCTGGCGACGAGCATGAACCGCGCCGGGTATACCGCAGACCCGGCAGCACGACTAATGGTGATTTGTCCTTCCTCAAGAGGCTGACGCAGCACCTCCAGTACCGCTCTTCGGAACTCAGGCAGTTCATCCATGAACAGGACACCGTTGTGGGCGAGTGATATTTCACCGGGTCGAGGTGAAGCGCCGCCACCGCAGAGTCCCGCCATGGAAATCGTGTGGTGCGGCGCTCGAAAGGGTCTCCTCAGAATCAGAGCAGATCCGTTCAGCCTGCCTCCGACCGAGTGAATCTTGGTCACTTCAAGCGCCTCCACCCTGCTCATCGATGGCAGCACGGTTGCTATCCGCCGCGCGAGCATGGTCTTACCGGCACCCGGAGATCCAATCATGAGCACATTGTGACCGCCGGCCGCCGCCACCTCCAGCGCTCGCTTCGCTCCCTCCTGACCTCGCACGTCCGCAAAATCAAGGTCATGATCGGGCAGACTCGAAGCTGATGGTTGCTGACGGCGGCGGAAGACCGCTGGACCGTCCCGCGCTCTCCGAAAGAACGCCAACCCTTCCGAAAGAGACTGGACGCCATACACCTTCAGGTCGTCTACCAGAGCAGCTTCTCCGGCGTTAGCCATGGGGACGATTACGTGCTTCTGACCATCAGCGCCGGCACGCACGGCGACTGGCAGCACTCCCTTGACGCTTCGCACCGTACCGTCAAGCGCCAACTCCCCCATCACGACCGTTTGTCGTGCCAGATCCGCACGGATCGCCACGCCCGCAGCTCCGAGCAGCGACAACGCGATGGGGAGATCAAACGCAGTTCCCTCCTTCCGGATGTCCGCCGGGGCGAGGTTGACTGTAACGGCTCCTCGCGGAAACTCGAATCCCGAATTGATAATGGCAGCGTGTATACGATCCCGCGACTCACGTACGGATACGTCGGGCAAGCCGACGACTGTGAAGCGTGGCATCCCCCGACTCACGTTCGTCTCAATCGCGACCGGGACAGCTTCGATGCCAAGTGTTGTGGCGCTCCATAGCTGGCACAGCATGCGGGCTTTGTGTGAAGGCAAAAAACCTAAGACACACTTGCAGGCCGAGGCATAACCTGTCAACCAGCGTAGACCAAACGGCCGCTACTGACCACCTCCCTCCAAGCCTCCAAACGGCCTACCGATTATCTGGCGGGATTAGCCGATGCCCAGTCCTCGTCGGTCAGAACGGACACGTGATCGCGCTCGATGAGCACCGGGCCGTTGTACCGACCCTGCCGCGGACCACCCTCCAGGTTAAGCACCCCTCGCGGGCAGACCGCCGAGCAGATTCCGCACCCCACACACGAGGCACGGATGATATTCTGACCTCGTTGCGCGTACCAACGCACATCGATTCCCATCTCGCAATATTTTGAACAGTTGCCGCACGAAATGCATTGACCACCGTTCGTCGTGATACGGAATCGCGAAAAGTACTTCTGGAGCAAGCCCAGAACGGCCGCCATCGGGCATCCGAAGCGGCACCAGACGCGTGATCCCATCAGCGGATAGAAGCCGACGCCGATCACGCCGGCAAAGACAGCTCCGATCAGGAACCCGTAGACTCGTGAGAACGCGCCCGTGAGTCCGCCTAGAATCGAGCCGCCGGTGGCCGAGTTTACCCACAGCAGTGCAGTCGTGACCGTTATGAACACCAGCACGCCGTGTACCATCCATCGCTCGATCCTCCACGCCTTCAGCGACTTGTCGGAGAGGTGTCGAAACGGATCTCCCAGCGTTTCGGCCAGACCCCCGCACCCACAGACCCACGAGCAATACCATCTCTTACCGAAGAAGTATGTGAGTACAGGAGTCGCTATGAACGTCAGGATGGCACCCCATCCGATCATAAACGCCCCCAACGCTCCCGCCGAACTCGTCAGATTGCTGATCTGACCGGGCCACAGCAGGTCGTAGTCAAGCGGCCAGAAATAACTGAAGTACAGCTCGGGCTGATTGAGTCGAAGCAAGATCTGCGGGATCAGGAAGGCAAAACCGAGCTGAAAGAACGACACGGAGATCGTCCGGATGATCTGATAGCGGCTGTGACGGTACTTGATGATTGCCCGCACGCCCATCAATACCACGGCGACCGTATAGAAAAACGAGTAGAGAAACCACTGATCTGCCGGCCCGGAGCGGATCAGGTAACTCACGGGGTCCATCATCCTGACAAGACCTTCAAGCGCCGAGGGAAACCAGTAAAGGACTACGTAGAAACCCGTGAAGGTGATACCCGCGATCCATCCCACGGCACCGCGCGTGGTGAGTGGCGACATCACCATGCCGTCGTTATTGATACCCTCCGGCCGCACGAGGTATCGTCGGAAGTACACGAGGGCGCCGGCGATCAGCAATCCTACCGATAACCAGAACATGACGGTCGGCAGTGCCGCGCCCGCGCCAAACAGCGCAACCAGGAAGGCAACCGTGCTTGCACCAATCAGCGTCAGACCGACCCGGTCACGGCGATCCAGTTGCGTGACGGGCGTGGTTAGCTGAAAACTGGGCGTGGTGTTCATTTAATGTATTAGTTGATCTATAGTCAATACTATGCTGTGAGATAGCTTGCTATCTACAATGTTAACTCAGACAGATTACCCTCAAATCGTGGAAAGAACTCGGGGTCGAAGTTGGCCTGGGGCAAGGCCTTCAGCACATCATCAACAGACGTCCGGCTGCGTATCCACTCCTCACAGGTCGCGTGGCGAAATCGAATGCCCATCAGGTTGAACCCGACGACCGCCGCCGACTCGCGCTCGTAGTTGATGCGGATGAGCCTCTTCCCGTCTTCGTGCTGCCAAACGACCGTCTGAAGTTGGTCAGGGAGTCGGTTCGGGACGTCCCCGTAGGTCTGATACTCGATCGTGAAGAACTTGGCGGAGTTGAAAAAGACGCCCTTGTCATAGCGCGTGCGACGACCGCACACGGTGCCGGCCACGGTCCGTCCATGCCGGCGGGCCGTATACCAGAGCTGCTCGATCGGCCGATGTGCGACCTCGGGGTCACGAAATTGGGCGCAATCGCCGATTGCATATACATCCGGCACCGACGTCTCGAAGTACTCATTAACGAGGACGCCGCGGTCCGTCTCGACTTCGGACTCCCCCAGAAATCCGATATTCGGGTGCACGCCGACCGTGAGCCCGACAAAATCGCAGGCGATCTTCTTACCCTCGCCCGTCTCCACATTCGCTACAGACCCGTCGGGGCCCGCGTGAATAGCCTTCAGTTCAGTAGAGAGTCTGAGGTCGATATGGTGCTCGCGAATCTCGCGGTTCACCATTACCGACTCCTCCTCCGGCAGCAGGTGGTTCATGTAGCTCGATTCGCGAACCAGAAACGTAACGGGGATGTGTCGCGTGTGAAGCATCTCCGCCATCTCGATCCCGATAAGGCCCCCTCCCACCACCACGGCGGCTTCGATTCCGTCCGTCCAGCGCTCCATCTCTTCAAGATCCTGCACGCTGTAGAGACCCTGAACGCCCGGGAGATCCTGGCCGGGCCACCCGAACCGGTTCGAAGAGGAGCCCGTCGCGATAATCAGGGCGTCGTACTCGACCGGCTTCCGCCCGCCCAGGATGAGCCGCTTGCGCTCCGTATCCACCGACGTCACGTACCCACGCACGAGGTCGATCCTATTCTTTTTCCAGAACCAGTCCTCGTATGGCTTTGTGTCTTCGAACGTCATGTGGCCCATGTAGATATACATGAGCGCCGTGCGCGAAAAGAAGTAATCTGATTCCCCAGAGACCACCGTGATGCGGCAATCAGACTGTTTGCAGATGAAGCGCGCAGCCGTGATGCCGGCTACACCGTTACCGATGATGGCAACATGTTTGTGCATGCAGGAGTCCTTCTTTTGAAATAAAGCGGGCGGGACACACCTCGGTAGTGGATATTGTCAAACTCGTTACACGCGCGGCGCAACGCAACCCTTCTTGCCGTCCGACAATATTTGTTTTTAGCAACGATGCCGGTAGTTTCGAATCGGCCTGCGCATTTCTTGATTTATCACGAATGACAATCGGGTGGCGACCCGCATTTTATGATCTACGGAATCACCGGCAACCCGTACAAAGACGATCTGTGGCAACCCGTTGCCGAATTGATCAACTGGATGGATTCCGAACGGCTTGCCTACTGCATAGTCAAGACGCTCGCGGACGGACTGGTTGAACGTGGACTGCAGCTACCCGCCAACTTGTCGGCTTGCACGTCCGAAGATCTTGCCGACGCGGACATCGCTTTGTCGTTCGGCGGTGATGGCACCTTCCTCAACACTGCACACCTTATTGCCGACAGGGAGACACCGATCCTCGGAATCAACATTGGCCGCCTTGGATTTCTAGCCGACGTAGAGGTCGAGCATCTCCAGGCTTCCGTCCGAAGCATCGAGGACGGCAACTACACGGTGGAATCCCGGCTTGCCCTCGACATCGAAGTGGTATCAAACGACAAGCGACACTCGGACTGGGTCCTGAACGAGGTAGTCATCGAGCGCAGCGGCGTTACCGGACTCATCCTTCTCGACGTACACTCCAACGGCACGCTTCTGAACACCTATTGGGCGGACGGACTTATCGTCGCGACCCCAACCGGTTCGACGGCCTATTCGCTCGCTGCCGGCGGCCCTCTGATGGTTCCCGGCTGCGGCGCGATCATACTCACTCCGCTGGCGCCCCATTCGCTCACAGTGCGGCCGATTGTGTTGCCGGACACAAGCGTGCTCACGGCGCGGATTCAAACGCCCGATCTTCCTCACGTCGTTGCAACTGACGGGAACAGCACGGTTTTCGAGGAGGGGCACACCGAGGTCATCATTCGGAAGTCCGATCACAGGGTTAGGCTCGTCAAGATGCGCGGGCAGGACCACTTCCAGACCCTGCGCAACAAGCTGATGTGGGGTGTGCGGAAGCAGCCTTGAGGCTGAGTCCTGGGTACGACTTCGCGGAATCAACTCTTGTATCGGTACGCTCGAACTCACCGGGACGACCCGTGGCACCGTGGCCGGGGGCGCGTGAAGAACCTGCGCGAACAGTCGTGGGAAACCCCGTCCGGTTGACACGCGTTTTGCACCGCGTGTATTTTGAAAATCTTGGGTCAGGTAGCTCAGTTGGTAGAGCAACGGACTGAAAATCCGTGTGTCGGCGGTTCAATTCCGTCCCTGACCACCTTGTCAATCCCGCAACGTTTTCTGAGGAAGTCCGTTGCGGGTTTTTTTCGTTGCGCGTGCGTGCAAGGCACCACGACCACCGAGTTACGACCACCTCCTTGGTTTCATGGGGTTTCGAGTCTCGAGACGGTATAGGCACCTACCGCTAGCTGAGATGCGTAATAC
>JAHHLP010000487.1 GCA_018679295.1 Rhodothermia bacterium | reverse complement strand
GTCCTGGACAGGGTGAAACTGGTTCATGACAGCCACGACCGGATGGGGCACTACCTGTCTCTCCTGGGTCCGTCGCGGATATCAGCCAGTCTGTTCAACCTCGGGTATTTGCCAGGATCGGATAAGTCAGTAGTTACGAGGCCGGAAACCACCATTGGAGCTCTGGACGCCGCGTCAAAGTGGCTGATGCCTAACGGCCTCATTTCAGTTGTGGCCTATACGGGGCATGACGGGGGCAGAGAGGAGGCGGAGGCAGTTCGCGATTGGACCGCCGGCCTGCCGGCGGATGAGTTTTCCGTGATGCGACCGCAAGGGGGCTTCAGCGGTAACAGAACCCCTGAACTCACCATCATACGTAGGTTAAACTTTCCCCGTACCTCATGTGCTTGATTCTGGCAGCCTACCACGTGATCGAGGACACAGACCTCCTTCTGGTTTCCAACCGCGATGAGAGGTATGATCGGAAGGCGACGTCCGCTCACTTCTGGAACGACCGTGGCGGCATCCTCGGCGGTCGGGATCAGGAGCGGGGAGGAACGTGGTTAGCCGTCTCCCGGTCCGGTCGGCTTGCAGCAGTCACGAACATTCGGGAGCCCGAGAAGAATGATGCGCATGCACCTTCAAGGGGCGTCTTGCCCGTGGAGTTTGTAGGGCAGGAATCCGCAGTCGATCAGTTTCTCGATGGCCAATGGGACTTTGATAGATACAACGGTTTTAACCTTGTCCTGTGGGATGGAGAGCACCTGGCCGCTACGAGTAATCGGAGCGATCCGGTGATGATGCCGCCTGGAATTCACGGCATCAGCAACGGTCCCTTGTCCTCATCGTGGGCCAAGGTTCAAGCTGCGTCCGAGAATCTGACGGGACTGATCAATTCTGGCGATGTGAGCGACGAAGAGATCCTCAGTATCATGCGCGACCAGTCACCCAAAGCAGACGATCGCCTGCCCAACACCGGGGTCGGTCTAGAGATGGAACGTGTCTTGTCGTCTGCTTTCATTCAGACGGATGGCTACGGAACGCGCTGCACGACCATTGTACGCTTTCGGAGTGACGGGCTGATAATGTTTGATGAGTTCACCTATGACGAATCGGCAAGAATCGTCGACGTTTCTCGGTTCGAGATCGTCAATGACTAATCGCGACTTCGTACAACGCAAGCACCTGCGCAGCCAGCAACATGGAATCACGGAAGATCGGATTTGACAATGCCCGTGGGGAAACGCTATCGGCCAGGCTGGATGTGCCGGTGGATGGCGACCCCATTGCATATGCGCTCTTTGCTCATTGCTTTACGTGTTCGAAGGACCTCAAGGCCGTTGGCAATATCAGTCGGTCTCTGGTTTCGCGCGGCTTCGGGGTTCTGCGATTTGACTTCACCGGCCTTGGAGAAAGTGAAGGAGAGTTTTCCGAAACCAATTTCTCCGGCAACGCGGAGGACATAGTCGCCGCGGCCGAGATGCTGGAGAAGGACTACGAGGCGCCCTCTATTCTGATCGGTCATTCTCTGGGCGGTGCCGCAGTTCTGTTGGCGGCAGCACGCCTTCCGCACGTCAAGGCAATAGCCACCATCGGTGCGCCATTCGATCCTCTACACGTTTCGCATCTCTTCGATGAGGCGGTAGACGAGATCAAGGGAACGGGATCGGCCAAGGTTACGATCGGCGGCCGTCCGTTTAAGATCGAGAGGCAGTTTCTCCGCGATCTTACAGACCAGAATCCGACGCAATATATAGGTAACCTGAAGCGTGCGCTGGCCGTGTTTCATTCTCCAGTTGACCAGATTGTCGGAATTGAGAACGCCTCACTCATCTTTGAGGCGGCACGACATCCGAAAAGCTTTATCTCACTTGATCACGCCGATCATTTATTGACGTCGGCCGATGATTCGACCTACGTGGGCGCGGTCGTCGCAGCGTGGGCAGGAAAGTACATCGACGGTCCTCCCCAAGAAGAAGTCAAACACCTGGATCCTCACGACAATTATGTAGTGGCCAGAATTGGTGATAGCGGTTTCCAGACCGAGATCTTGGCCAACGGGCATTCCTTGATAGCTGATGAGCCCCGAACGGTGGGCGGTGACAACACCGGACCCACCCCATACGACTTGCTGGTGGCCGGCCTTGGGGCTTGCACTGCGATGACCCTCAGGATGTATGCGGACCGCAAAGACTGGAACCTGACCGCCGTGACCGTCAAGCTTCATCACGCCAAGATGCATGCGGAGGATTGCGATTGCGAGACCAAGGCGACCGGCAAGATCGACAAGATCGATAGAGCGATTCGACTCGAGGGCGACCTCTCGGATGAGCAGCGGTCGCGATTGATCGATATTGCCGAGAAGTGTCCGGTACATCGAACCCTTGAAAGCGGGACCGTGGTAGTCACTACCGAAGAAGCATGAGAGCCGTCTTGACTGACCGACCCGGAGGACCAGAGAACCTTCGAATCGTCGACGTCCCTACGCCCCTGCCCGGACCCATGGAGGTACTTGTGCAGGTGCGGGCTACCGCGCTAAACCGGGCGGATACGCTTCAGCGAAAGGGTAAGTACGATCCTCCGGAGGGGGTTACGAAGGTCCCCGGACTTGAAGCGGCCGGCGTGGTCACCGATCTCGGTTCAGATGTGCGCAGATGGAGGAGGGGTGATCGTGTTTTTGGACTGTTGGCCGGAGGCGCACACGCGGAGTACGCCGTCTTCCATCGGGACCTGCTTCTGCCGATTCCAGACAGACTGTCGTTCGTAGAGGCTGCCGCCATTCCGGAGGTCTTTCTGACGGCGTTTCAGGCGCTGGTTCTGATCGGTCACATCGCGAGGGACGAGATAGTGCTGATTCATGCAGGGGGGAGCGGCGTTGGGACGGCGGCGATTCAGATCGCCCGGGTCTACGGGGCCTCGCCAATTGTCACAGCCTCGGCGGGCAAGCACGAGGCGTGCCGTTCGCTGGGTGCCGTCTTGGCGATCGACTACAAGAGCCAGGATTTTGCGGAAGAGGTGATGTCTTTCACGGGAGGCACGGGAGCAAACGTGATCCTCGATTTCATCGGCGCTCCGTACCTCGAGGCAAATGTTCGAGCAAGCGCCGTCGACGGGCGAGTGGTCCTCTTGGCTCTAATGGGCGGCGCGACTGTCGACAGCCTCGGGATTGGATCGCTCTTCAGAAAGCGGTTGACGATCACAGCCTCGACCCTGCGAAACCGGCCCTTACCGTACAAGATCGACCTCGTAAGCAGATTTGCCGACTCGTTGATGGCAATGATTGCTTCCAGGAAGATAGCCCCGGTGATCGACACCGTGACGTCGTGGGAGAACATCGTAGATGCCCACCGTCGAATGGAGGCTAACCTGAACACCGGCAAGATCGTGCTCAAGGTAGCGTAATGGGGTTACTGCCGGAAGGCGCGTCAGTGAACGGTTTGCCGATCAGACCCGTGTATCGAATTGCTCGCACGACCGCTTCGAAACTCTGCGGCAGAGGCAGGCAGGTCCAGCTTGCCGTCGACACCTGCCTCGGCGAGCACGATCGATATTGGTTCGATGGGAGTCTGGCGAGACAAGACGTGTTCTACGAAGGCATTAGCGATTTCCTCCGCACTGGCGTCAGATCTCAACAGTAACAGGTCACGGGCAGTGCCAAGTTCGGCGGTGGCTGGGACAGAATCGCGACGGTCGGAGCCGACGTCGACTGCGCCCTTTGGTGAATTGCGGATCGCCGTTCGGGCGGCCAACACTCCTCTATCAACCGCTGCCGCCACAACACTGGTCCAGGCCCGCGACGGGGAACGCCCCCTAAGCTGTTCGAGGGCCTCCGAGGCAAGATCTCTCTTTTCCGGTAGACCGACAGGGGTGGTTGTAACAAGAGCTCGCCCGCCCCACACCTTCGTACCCGAACGCTCGGTCATCGCCTCGGCGAACCGATCCGCGACGAAACTGGCAGCCCGGTACTGCCGCGACGCTATCTGCTGAACGTCCGATGCTATCCGAGTCAGGTCCCATTCGTCGCTCAACGCATCTACCCGCGCGAGAATCTCATT
>JAHHLP010000388.1 GCA_018679295.1 Rhodothermia bacterium | reverse complement strand
GACGACCCGTGGGAAACTCGAACACGACGCCGGTGATGCGGTGTCGGTTGACTACCGTTAGCGTCAAAAACATCGACGTGATGCCGATGAAACCAAGTACAATTACTACTTGCAGGAAGTGGAGGATTTCGGATCCTGCCGACATGGGCAAGCCTTGGTTTGATCTGACCGCGAACATCCGTCAACCGGGAGAGCCCCAATTAATCGGATCTGGCTTCCGGATTCCAATGTCGGCTGACAAGCATCTCGGCAAGCAAAAATGCCAACGCAAGCATTAAGAAGACGTTCCAAAGCTCCACCCCCGTTCGAAGTACACGCACGGTGTCCGAGAGGCTAGTTCGCTCGGCACCTTGTTGAAGGGCGGCTACGCCGGCGTCCTCACCCCCCAACCTTTGCGCAGCCTCGGCGACATCAAGAAGCTGTAGGTCGAACTCCGCAGGATCAGCGTTGACCGCAACGCGGCGAACGACTTCGTCGCCAACAACAACGTCAATGACCCCCGGAGATTGCAGGCCCGAGCCGATGGTAACCAGCGTGCCCCCGAAAACGGATCTTTGGGGCGGTACCATCTCTACCTCATCCATTCGAATCGTTACCTGCTCACCCGCCATTGTGCCCGCGATTCTGACTTCCCGGTCGCGGCCGAACACCACTTCCCCGACGGCGGCAGCGTCGCCCGATGCCAGATAATGGATCGAACGAAAAAGCAGCGGCACGAAGAGCCCCCGCACTGGGAGCGTAGACCATGCGGGATCGGGCAGTGTTGCAATAAACAGTGCGCGGCCGCTGCCCGGCCTCATCTCCTGAAGAAAAGGACTTCCAGAGGAAAGCCTCATCAGCGTTTGCTCACCGGGATGCTGTATCTCGTAATCTACATATCGGAATACCTCGGTACGTTCCACGCGACGGGCCCCGCGGCCATCGCCTGCATCAAACACGCCCTCAAACAGCGGGTGGTCAAAATCAACGAAGTCGACCTCGGCGACCGATTCGCCGCGCGCGGCCTGGACCAGTGTGTTGATACCGCCACCGTCCAGAGCCTCGAGCACCTCGTCAAAATTGCCGCCTTCGGTGGACGTCGGAGGGAAGAGCAGCACACCACCCCCTTGACGCGCGTAATCGGCAACCAGGGATATTTCGCCCGACGAAAAGCTGTTGACGCCGGCGATGACAACAACGTCGAACTCGGAGATCGCGGCAGCAGACAATGCCGAAGAGGAAATCGTCGAGACATCAAAACGCGTCCTGCCGGGAGCAAGCCTCGAGGACAAGACCAGCTCGAGGTAGTCCGATTGAAACGACACCCCCTTGACCAATAGAACGCTGCGCTCCTCCGGAACAAACAGGGTGAAATACCTTGAGTTGTCGACCTGAAAATCGTCATCCTCAATCCGCACTTCGCCCAGCAGCCAGCCAGAGGCTCGCGGCGTCACAGCAAACTCCACAACCGCTGGCAGATCTTGCGATACCTCTACACTGGACTGCGCGACTCGCTCTCCCTCAAGGAACACGCTTGCAATTGTGGGCGGCACCTCTCCCGAGGCTCTGGAAGAGATGACCGCGCGGAGCCCGACCGGCTGGTTGCGCTCGACGATCTGGCTTACTACCTCCACCGCCTCCACCGACGCGTTTGAGATTGAACCCGGTTCGCCTATGGGGACCAGTCGTACCGGCACGCTGCCGGGCGCCGACTCAAGTGGGGCCGCGCCCAGGGTAGATTCCTGAAAGTCAGATATGACAAAGATCTCTCGGTTGACCAAACCGGAGGCTTCCATTTGGACTCGAGCATCCTCGATCGCGGACGCGAGGTCAGTCGGCCCAAACTTGGTTTCGATCGATGCAACCGCGTCCAAAGCGGCTGACCGTGTTTTGAAGACAGGCGCCGGCACGGTCGTGCGCCCCACGGACGGGTGCACGGACGCCTCGTCGCCGGGCCTCATCATGCTAACCAGCTCGAGCGCGAGTGCCTCAGCCTGATCAAAGAGTGACCCGTTCTGATCCCGAAGCGTCATCGACATCGAGTTATCCAGCACGACCGCTATCGCGCTTTCGGCCTCTCCCCCGAGAGCACCTCCAATCGAGCCCTCCAGGGTGGGACGCGCGAAAGCAAGAACGAGGCAGGCAATTGCCGCAGTTCGCAGCAGCAGCAGCAGCCACTGCTTGATGCGGACCCGCTGCATCGTCGTCTGCTGGAGCTCCTTCAGGAATTCGAGAGAGCTAAAATCGACTTTTCGAGGACGCCGGAAGTTGAATAGGTGGATGATCAGCGGGATTCCGGCGGCGATCAGGCCAAACAGAACCAGCGGATTAAGGAACGTCATTGCGTCTCATCAAAAAGGAAAAGCCGGGCGAGGAATATCCCGCCCGGCTAGCTACTGGAGCCCGGTACACCGGTTCCTTTCGGCAAACTTTCCGACCTGTCGGAGTTATTCAACCCCGACTACTTCACCAGCGTCACCATCTCGGAGGCGGCTTCAAACTGACCCGCCGCTTTGATCATGTAGATGCCTGTCGACAGGTCAGCTGCATCAAGCCTGAACTGGTGCGACTGCTCTC
Organism: Rhodothermia bacterium; assembly: GCA_018679295.1. Taxonomy (GTDB): domain Bacteria; phylum Bacteroidota; class Rhodothermia; order Rhodothermales; family JABDKH01; genus JAHHLP01. The sequence goes on along the minus strand of JAHHLP010000388.1, from coordinate 1,186 downwards.
CATCGAGGTATCCGTTGTGCAGTTCCTTGACTCGACGACCCAGCAGGTCGTAAAGAGCGATAGAGATGTTTTGTCCCTTCGCCAGCGACAACGTAAAGCTCGTGCTGGGATTAAACGGATTTGGGTATGCCTTGCCGAGCACAAACGAGCCGGGTACATCTACGCTGACTTCGGTCATCGGCGAATAACTGAATGACCCGTCGAGGTCAATCATGCGAAGACGGAACTGATGGCGCCCGGCCACCTGCACATCCGTCCGCAAGGTGTAGTGTACGTCGGTGTCGGAGTTGCCGGTAGACGGCACAAAATCGACTACCTCCCAATCGGAAGCCTGCGACGCAAACTTGTGCTCGACTTCAAACCCGGCGTTATCGACCTGCGAAGCCACAACCCAGCGCAGTTCTACGACGGAGCCCGACGTAACCGCGTCGAACGAGGCCAACTCCACGGGGAGGCCGGGATCGGGGCACGTCTCGACACCACCTATCGAAAAGGAAGAATTGCCAGCAAAGTTCATGAGGACTGCGCCCACATTGGTGAAGTCAGCGCCTCCGTCAGGTCCTTCATCAACAAAATCAGTGAACAGCATCGTGACTTGCTCCGGCCCTACTCCTGAAACGAGACTGGACGAAGCCAACCTGTCACTTGTACTAACAACAACATTGACGGTATAGGGACCCGTCGAGACGACGTCAAACTTCAGGCCGACCTGCGCCATTCCGCCGGCGTCCATGGTCAGATCCACCCCGGACAAGCCGGTCTCGTTATAGGTTGCCGTGTCGGAATCCCCATCCCATTCGAGGATGACGTTGCCGCCGAGGCCATCGCTCACGAATGCTGCCGAGCCACCGGAGATTGACATTGACGCTGTTGAGCCCTGAGGTTTTACCCGACCTGTCCTATGGCTGCCCAGCACTCCTGCGACCGGTCCAACGTGATCGGGACCCGGTTCAATTGTCTGCGCGGTCTGAAAATCATCTATGCCAATCTGAGCAGACGCACGAGTCGCCGGAAGCGATATTAGCGCTAGCGCTCCGATGACAGATAGTGCTCGAATTTGTCGCTTTGCCTTCATGTGATATGCCGCTTGGATTTGTCGTTGGCCGGGCCATCCTTTCACGAAGCCCGTGCACCCTTTTTCTCACTTCTTTCCCCGGAAACGCGCCTTGGCAGACCCGTCCCGAGA
>JAHHLP010000235.1 GCA_018679295.1 Rhodothermia bacterium | reverse complement strand
GCAGGCGCCCTCAACCTCCCATGGGTCCCGCATCACAGCCTGCACCCGCGAACGCGGGTGTCCGGGATGCCTCACCACGTTACCGGGTCTTCGCCACGTTACCGGGTCTTCGCAACGTCATTCCCGTGAAAACGGGAAACCATACAACAGGCAGGCGCCCTCAACCTCCCATGGGTCCCGATCAAAGCCTGCAGCCGCGAACGCGGGTGTGCGGGATGACGCCGCGATCGTCATCCTCCCACCGGCGCGATCTCCTTCAGCTCCTCGAACCAGTTCTCTACGACACGAACCCGCGCTCCGGTGTCGGTTCCAGTGGTAGCCCTAACCAGCAGCAGAAAGCGGTCACCATCGGGATGCAGATCGAGGTCAAGCACATTGCTGCGTTCGAAAACGATCTTCGGCACCCCTACGCGACGAAAGGCGGGTGTCGTCTCCACGGCGGCCGCCATCACACGGTTACCGGAGTAGTAGTAGATCGTCTTGCCGTCCGGACTCCACACAGGCATCACTCCGCCATCCGTGGAGACGCGCCACTTGGCCCCCGAGTACGGGTGCGACGCGACGAAGACTTCCGCAGCGCCCAGCTCGTTGGAGACATACGCAATCCACTTGCCATCAGGCGAGAACATCGGAGCATCTTCCTCAGCACCATCGGTGTCGAGATACACCTGCTCCGAACCGTCCGACGGAGACAGCAGTGAGATGCGGCCCACATCCAGTTCGTCTGCAAGCAGCGTCCCATCCGGTGCAAACGACCATGGGTGCAGGTGCTTGTCAGAGTCGATAAGCCGCACGGCGGGCTCCGAACCGTCCGCCCTCTGGTACCAGATACTGGTGATTTCGCCGGCACGGTCCGACTCGAATGTCAGATACTCTCCGTCGGGCATCCAAACGTGGTTCTCGTTGGCGTGTTCGAAGGTGAGCTGGCTCCCGGCCTTGCCCTCCGCATCATAGATCCAGAGGTCGACGTCGGTGTCGTCGCTGTTGGAGATGGACACGGCAACTCGGTCGCCCCTAGGCGAGATGCGTGCCCGATCAAAGAAGTCCTCCCTTTCAATGAATAAAGACTCCCGGCCGTTCTGATCTACCCAGGTTAACCTGCGCAGACTCGACACGGCCGCGCCGGCGAGCACCAGGTCTCCGCTTTGCGACCACTGGGCAGACCCATACAGCGAATTACCCTCGAGGATCGGTACCGGCGTACCAACAACTTGCAGGTTGTCGATATCGTACCCGACCGCAAACATCGACAGCGGAAAAGCCGTGTCTCGAGAGAACACCAGCTGACCGGTGGGCAGGTACTTGGCAGCCGTGGCCCCCTCAAGAACGGTGGCCGTGGCCGAAGACTCTAACGACACCATGTTTATGGTCGATTCGGAGAGCCTGCCCAACATCAGCGTTGTGAACAGAACGCTATTGCGATCCGGCAGGTACTGAGGAAATGCATGGATTGCCGTAGAGTCCGCCTCCGTAAACAACACGCGATTGCCGGTTGACAGGTCAAAGTGAACGAGACCGTCACCTGATGAAACGATCACCGCATCTTCCGAGACCCAGGTGCCACCAAAGTTTGTCCCGTCAATTTGGCCAATGTCGACCGCACGCGTGTCGCCCGCCACCGGAATTCGCTTCCACATTCCGCCAACCTGAAACAAAAGCCACCGGCCGTCTGGCGAAAGGTCGAACCAGCCACTGCCTTCCGTTCCCGCCACCGCGCGCGCATCGAAATCATCTCCTGACTTGACGTAGATGGTCGCTGGTGATCCGCTTCGGAACGCCAGTACGCTGCCATCTGCCGAAAGGACCGGCGTGCGCACATCCGGCGCCGGGTCGAGCTGCATGTAATACCGCTGCACCTTGGTCGGCGGGGCGTCCGGCTTCGTGAGAAGAAATCCTGCCGCCGTCAGCCCGCCTGCCACGAGTGCCGCGACGGCCACAAGCATCCAGGATGAATTTCTCTTCGCGGGACGCGAGACCGTTGCCGCGCCCGAATCGCCTGCACCCAGACTGCCGGCTGCAGCCGCCATCGCCGTGACCCGCGACCCCGACCGGGTCGAAATTCGAGTGGTCGCGGCCGAACTGATATCGATGGCCTTGAGATCGGCCGGAAGCTCATCGACGTGCTGGTAGCGAAGATCTGGATCTTTCGCGAGCATCTTGGCGATGATCCCGTCGAGCGAGAATGGTACGCCGGCCCGCAACGTGGTCAGCGACTCGGGGTCCTCATTGAGGATTCCATAGACGACCGCCTGCTCATAGTCTCCCACAAACGGAAGGCGCCCCGCGATCATCTCATACAGTATCACGCCTAGCGACCAGATGTCGGATCGACGATCGACCTCCTCGCCTTTGGCCTGCTCCGGACTCATGTACGCAACGGTCCCAAGCGTCGACCCCATCTGCGTGAGGCGGGTGGAGGCCGACGTCTTGGCGAGGCCAAAATCGAGAATCTTAACCGTCCCGTCCGACGTGAGCATCATGTTGCCGCTCTTGACGTCGCGATGTACGATGTCTTTGCCGTGGGCGGCCTTGAGCCCCTCGGCGATCTGCGTAGCGATCGACAGCGCGTCTTTCAACGGAAGCGGGCCTTTCTCAATCCGATCCGCCAGCGTCTCTCCATCGATGAACTCCATGGCGATGAAGGGCCGCTTGGTACCTTCCGCATCGTTGACTTCATCGATCTCGTAGACGTGCGCGATGTTCGGATGATTAATCGCCGCTGCTGCACGCGCCTCGCGATAAAAGCGGTTGCGATCATCTTCGGAAATCAATGCGTGGGGTGGCAGTACCTTGATCGCGACCGTACGATCGAGTTTCGTATCCTCAGCCTTATAGACGACTCCCATGCCGCCGCGACCCAGCTCGTCGACGACGTTGTAGTGTGATATGCTCTTGCCTGTCATGCAAACTCCGGGTGATTTGTCCTAAGAAGGCGCGTGATCGCGCCTATATGAGTACGGTGGTTCCGCGGGCGCCCGAGCAAAGCTCGGACGGCGGGATGTCAGACGGCCGCACTCCTGTCCGCAGTTAAGCAGGATACGGTTTTTTGTACCCAGAACAGATACTCAAAGAGAAAAATGCCCAGTCTCCGAACGTTTGGACGAATAACCTTCCTACTGTTGCTATCGATTCTAATTGTGGGATCGACGACCGCTGAAGCCCAACTTTGGAAGAAGGTCAAGAAGGCGGCTAAAAGGACTGTCGAGAACGAAGCAGAACGCAAGACCGAACGCGCGGTGCGCAACGCTCTCAACCTGGCCGAAGACGTCGTCGTTTGCATGGTCGGCGACACGCAATGTGCACAGGAAGCCGAAAGGAACGGTCAGGAGTATGTCGTGGCTGATGACGACGGGAACGTGGTGTCAGACCATCGGCATCACGCTGTTGAAGAAAAACCGGACGAGACTTCAACGGAGCCCGACGAGCCGACGCGACTCAAACCGGGCGAAGGTGTCTGGGCGAACTATGATTTTGTCCCGGGCGACAAAGTGCTCTTTTACGACGACTACGCGAAAGATCGCGTTGGTGACTTCCCGAGGCGGCTTGAGTTCGTCGAGGGCAACATGGAAATAGTAGAGTTCGACGGTAATCGAGCTGTTCGGTTTACGAATGCATCGGCCTTCTCGGTCAAGCTCCCGGAAGAGCTACCGGAACGGTTCACTGTAGAGTTTCCAGTTCACTGGACCCACGGAAATCAGACGCTGATCGTCCTGACGAATCTGCCGGACAATGTGCGTCACAGACCCACGGTTAGCTCCGCCTACAAGGGCAGCTATATTATTGTAGACGAGCGAGGAACCGGCGTCGAAGACCGCGGAAACGTCGGCGGCAAATCGACTGCCGGAGCGCGTAAGGAGATTCGCGAAGGGTTTATTCCTGTCCGGATAATGGCGGACGGTAGCTACGTGAAGGTCTTTCTCGACGAACGCAGGGTCGCCAATGTCCCGAACGCCGTCCTCGGGCGGTCGAATACCGTTCATTTTGGTCTACGCTGGGCCGATCAGGACAATCCTGCTTACATCGGCCCAATCAGAGTCGCGGCGGGCGGGCGCGACCTGTACGACCGGCTGCAGTCGGACGGCCGCGTAGCCACGCAAGGCATTCTGTTCGATACCGGCAGTGACCGGATCCAGCCGGAGTCAACACCGACACTGGATGAGATCGGACGAATGCTCGCGGACCACCCCGACCTTCGCCTCGCAATCGAAGGCCACACTGATAACGTCGGAGACGATGCGTACAACCTCGAGCTCTCGAAGAAGCGCGCCAGTGCCGTCGTTCAGTATCTGGTCAACGAGTTTGGCGTTTCGCCGGATCGACTTGAGTCCGAGGGCTTTGGCGAGACCAAGCCTGCTGACGCGAACGATACGCCGGAGGGTCGTCAGAACAACCGGCGGGTCGAGTTGGTGAATCTGGCTGCATAGCTGTCGTCGGGCGGCGTGTGACTGTCGCGCAGGCGCCTGCCGTCCCTGGTTGTCGATTCGGCACGGTCGCGCACCCGCGGCGTAAGCCGGGGGTACGGGTCAGTTCGTTTTGCCCTGCCGAACACGGCGAGTCGAGTACGATCACGGTTCACGCCGTGTATCTTTCGTCACTGGGACACGTAGTCCGGCTCATGCTGCCGTGGTCAGCGCTTGACGCTCGGACTTCAACACCTTGAGCGCAACAGGATCCGACGATGGCCGCCAAAAAGTACCCGTTACCCAAGCGATTCAGCTTGGCGTTGTCTGAAAAGGCCTACGCCCAACTGCGAGCGCTAAACGCTACATATCGGTACGGCAACAACTACTTGCTTACCGTCATATTGGAGAACTTCGACGCGATTACAGATCGTGACGCGCTGGACAAAGCGTTTACCGACTTCAAGGATGAATTCGGTGCCCCGTCCTCGGCCGGGATGAAGAAACAGAGTTGAGGCGCCTGAATCGACCGCGAGTGGATGTCTCTTGCGAGATATCGCTACAGTTTGGAACGGCATAAAAGTGATCGCGATCAGTACCAACCGCTCACACACAACCAAGCTTGCACACGACAATGAACTCCTTGCTTCGAATCTCGATGGGGGCCGCTTTCGTAGCGCTTGTCAGCCTGAGCGCACCGATGACCTCGACCGCACAGATCCTCGGGCTGCCTGATCAAAGCCCCGCCGCATCCGTGTACGAAAGGGTCGGCGTAACCGACATGAAGATTGTATACCATCGTCCCGGCGTTCGTGGACGACAGATCTGGGGCAACGTGGTTCCGTACGGACTTGCGCCGCCGCTAGCGTTCTTCGGAAATGGAAATGACTTTCCGTGGCGTGCCGGTGCCAATGAGAATACAATCATCTACTTCGAACATGACGTCCTTGTAGAGGGCAAGCCACTTTCAGCAGGCAAGTACGGCCTTCACATGATTCCTGGTCAGACGGAGTGGACCATCGTATTCAGCAACGATCACTCCTCCTGGGGCAGCTTCTTCTATGAGGAGGAGAATGACGCGCTGCGCGTGTCCGTCGCTCCGAAGCCCGGACCTTTCCAGGAGCGGATGGGATTCGAGTTTGTCGGCCAGGACGATGCAGGGGGTGTGACCATCGAGCTAGCGTGGGAAGAGCTGGTAGTTCCTTTCCGGGTACAGGTTGCGGACTACCGGCAGACCGTACTCGCATCTCTCGACGCCGAACTGCGCTCGCGACCGGGGCTGGCACCGCAGAGCTGGGCCCAGGCTGTCAATTATTGCGTCAACGCCCAGCTCATGGATGACGTCTGTGTGAGATGGGCGGATACCGCCATTCAGCGCAACCCCGGATTCAACGCACAGGTGGCAAAGGCTAACCTGATGCGGGTCCGAGGCGAGGAGACTGCGGCTCTTGAGATCATCGACGCCGCGCTTGCCAACGGTTCCGAGAACGATCTGAACAACTATGGCTATCTGCTCCTTCAGAGAGGCGATGTTGACGGCGCGGTCGCTGTGTTTATGACCAATGTGGACCGCCATCCGAACTCATGGAACGTCTACGACAGCCTCGGAGAAGGTTTGGCGACCAAGGGCGACAACGCAAAAGCCATCGAGTACTATTCGAAGGCGCTCGAAATGGCGCCGGACGAGCGGCAAAAAGATCGTATTCGTGGGGTTCTCGCGCAGCTCCGCGGCGGAACCGATTGACGGCCACCCGCCGGCGCAGCAACATGTCGCCAGCCGTCGCGTATTTCCACTGCCAGGTCGAAAATAACAGTGGAAACTCTGTCGCAAACTGACGACATATCGCAAACGACCAGCGGACCTATTCTGCTCTTTGACGGAGTCTGCAACCTCTGCAATAGCTCTGTCGACTTTATCGTGCGGCACGACCCGGACGGGGTTGTCAAGTTCGCATCCCTTCAATCGCGAACCGGAAGAAGGCTGCTGAAGATGGCAGGACTTCCAACGGACTACGACGCGAGCCTGGTGCTGGTAGAGGGAGCTCGCTTCTCGACGTCGTCCGACGCGGCCCTCCGGGTTGCACGATACCTGACGGCGCCTTGGTCGTGGGCTGCGGTGTTTCAGGTAGTCCCAAGGATCATACGTGACGCCGTATATCGGTGGGTAAGCCGCAATCGCTACAACTGGTTTGGCAAGCGCGACACCTGCCGGATCCCGACGCCGGAGGAACGGGAACGCTTCATCGACTCAGACCCGATTCCGGAAGACGAGATTTCCGAGGCGCCGGCTGTCTAGATGCAGCCAACTGCATAAATCGCATTTTCAGCGAGATCGTAGACTGCCGTACGTTTCAGCCCGTCCCGGTCAGACCCGCCTCTCGCCGCATGCCCTCCATGTCTTCCGCGCCGAAGAAACGTTCCAGTTGGGCGCGCTGGTCGTGGGCATCCTGATAGCCGATCTCGATCAGCCGAGATACATAATCGGGTTCGAACAACAGCATCGAGAGCCAGTCGGGGCTCTTCGATCGCGCAGCGCCCATGCTGCGGGAGATCAATCCGAGGACGCCCGTCACCTTGGACTCGTATTCACCGGCCATCTTGCCGAGGTCGACGGACGGACGAAGGACCAAAAGGTCGATCGGGCGAAGTCCAAGCCGCTTTCTCGCAGGCAGTTGTTCGAGCAGTGCGTTGATCCGATCCATCGTCAGTGCGTCCTGGTCGAGCGCGTCCAGAAAGATTGCGTTCATGAGCAGGCCGAAAATCTGCGACATTGGCGGGTAGCCCACGAACGCGGGATCGTCGGCCTCCGCGCGCGAACGCTGATACCGGGTCGAAATTGCGAGGATGCGCGTCGAGCCAAGATGTACAAGCGGTGCCAGCGGCGCGGAAAGGCGTATCCCGCCATCACCATAGTACGCGTCGCCGATTCGTATGGCAGGAAACAGAATCGGGATTGCGGTCGAAGCCATGATGTGCTCGACGGTCAGGGTGGTGTTGATGCCAACCCGAGTT
>JAHHLP010000429.1 GCA_018679295.1 Rhodothermia bacterium | reverse complement strand
GCTCGGGCATAATAATCTCCATCGTCTCGTTGCCGCGGAGATCGACGTTGAAGGCCAAAATCAGCAGGCCAAGTGCTCCAATGAGTCCGATCTGGACGTACACCGGGTAACGCTGCCGGAGATTTGCCTTTTCTGTTTTCTTCAGTCCCATGAGTCACTCGCCAACAGATGGCGCAATCTTGTTGAAGTTCGTAATCGTGTTACAGGACTTGCGGGCGCGCAGTTCCGCCCCACAATGAACTGACTTAATACAAAAAACGCGTGTGCCGCACAACTTATTGTATGCTGAACCGCCGATATGTGACCCGCAATGGGGGTGGCGTTGCCTAGGCGCGTTTGAATCGGGCGGAGTAGGAGATTACCGAAACAGCCAATCCCGCTGTGTTCGCGATGGAGTCGTACAAGTCAGGAGATCTTTCCCACGGCAGGAGGCCCTGGTAAAACTCGGTTCCTATCGAGAGCAGGACGCCTGAGATTCCGACGAGAATCAGCCGCTTCCGCAGTGGTGCCGCCATTGCTCGCATCCACAACCACCCGTATCCGAAGAACAGTGCAAAGTGAGCGAATTTGTCCGCGAAGTCGATATCCACGTCGGGGATGTCCCTTCCAGGTATTGTGCACGCCGCGACGATCAGTATCGTCCACGCAGTCGCAAGGATTCGGGCTTTTCGCATTCAACCGGAGAGCTGCAGGAGGGTGTTTGGCAACTCGTTGACAATGTCCATCGCCATCACTCCGTCCCGATACATTCGAACGGCCAGGCTTTCGACGGCAGTTCCTCCCACAAAGAGTGCGCACAGCGCAGATTCCAGTGGCGGAAGACCACGTGCCAGGAATCCGGTAGTCATACCCGCCAATACATCGCCCGACCCCGCCGTCGCCAACGCCTGGTTGCCGGTTGAAGCGATGTAGGCGGTGCCTTTAGGGGTTGCCACCACTGTCGGAGCACCCTTCAACACCAGAATGCAGTTCCACTCGGCGGAGTATCTTCTCGCCGTCTCAACCGGATTGGAGACATCCACTTTATCCCCGGCAAGTCTTCGCAATTCGCCGAGATGGGGTGTCAAGATCCAGCGGCCCTGAGACAAAGATGCGAGAGATGAGGTGTGGGCTGCCAAATGGAAAAGGCCGTCGGCGTCCACTACTACCGGCAAGCGGCATGACTTGAGCAGTCGCCACACGAACTCTCCGGTTTTGTCATGCCGACCGAGGCCGGGGCCGATCAGCAGCGCACCCGCTTTCGCGATGCGGTCGGCCAATGCCTCGACGGAGGCCTCGACCCTGATTCCGTCGGGACCGGTGGGGAGGGCTGTGGTCATTATCTCGGTGAGGCGAGCTTCCAAGCTGCCGATGATGGGGTCGGGGGCGGCGCACACCACCGCGCCGGCGCCCACCCGAGCAGCTGCAGTTGAAGCCAGCACGGGTGCGCCGGTGAGTCCCGGCGACCCGGCAACCACAAGCGCAAGTCCTGAACTATACTTGTGCGCTCTTCGGGGGCGCGTCGGCAGCAATCTTCTGATGTCGTCACGTTCCGCGGAATACAGCGGCCCCGGCTCAGAAGCTGCAGCCTGATCGAGAACGGAATCAGGAATCCCGATGTCGACTACGGTGACCTTGCCGGCGAAATCGGGGCCTTCCCCAACAAGAAGTCCCTGTTTGCAGGCGGCCATCGTTACGGTGAGGTCAGCCCGGACCGCCCCGCCCAGAACCTCGCCTGTATCGGAATGAATGCCGGTCGGGATGTCGAGCGCGACGACGGTTTTACACGATGCATTGACGCGGTCAACAAGGCCATCCAGCGGATCACGCAGCGGCTCTGCAAGACCGGTACCGAGCAGGCCGTCGACGATCAGGTCGTAGTCTGAGAACGTGCCACCGTATCCCTCACGAATGCTGAGCCGTTCGCTGGCCTGTTCGACCTGCCTCAGCCTTTCGAAATTTGTTGTTGTGTCGGCCGACAGGTTGTTCGTGCCCAGGACCATCCGGACCGCGATGGCCGCACCCATCTCATGAAGCAGCCTGGCAACGACTAGGGCGTCTCCAGCATTGTTACCCTTCCCGCAAATGCAGCATACGTTCACCGGCTTCGGCGACCCCATGAAATCGACGATGGAGTCGGTGGCCGCAACCCCCGCGTTCTCCATCAGTGTGAGTGATGGAATCCCCGACGAGATGGCTTCGCCGTCTGCCATTCTCATTTGAGCCGCCGTCAAGATCGTTTTCATCTGGGTCGGGGAATGAACTCCTCAACGTCAATGGTGCCGGTCTCAGTCTCCCATCTCGCTCGAACCCTCAGAGAGTCCGAGGTCCAGAAGATCGGTTCAGCCGGGATGTACGGAGTTATTTGCCCCGGATCCCACCTGTCATTTCGGTTGTCGTCGCGGAAAATGCGAAGTCTGTATGTACCGGGTCGCAATCCCTGCAACTCGAAGCTCCGCTCTCCGTGGGTCTGTACTGATGCCTCGGGAAGCCTCGCGGACCGTGAGATGGCCTGCACGACAACTTCAGACGAATCAGGATACCCGGAAAGCATGCCTGTAACGCTTCCGACGTCGCGCAGCGAGTTCTGGAAGTAGCGCTGGCTTCTCAGCGTATCCGCATCTTCGATATCCGGGGTACGCCAATGAAGATCAAATAGCCCGCCCCCGGGCAACTCGGCGACAGTGATGGAATAGTCGACCATGTTCGGGGTCGATAGCAAGAAGTCGATGGGTGACCCGCTCGTGTCGGCCACCGTCAACCGGTTGAGAACGAATGACGTGTCGGCCGGTGCGGTGAGTTTCAACCCTGCGCGGTCATGAATCGGTAACGACACCACGTCCGTTTCCGGTTGAGGGGTGAAAACCGCAAGTTGCACGCTCGCAGTATCGATACGACCATCAGAGCTGAATTCCATTATCTGACGCGCACCAACATTGCCCGCCGAGTCGGCTACAAATCCGGGGGTCAATAAATAGTCTCCACGAGGCAAAGGCTGCAGGAATACGACCGCGGCGCGCGGATCATCGAACGGCTGATACACCGAGCGCGCGGTGCCGATTGTGGTTTCACTTGGGTCGGTGACGACCCAGGTATTGACGGAATCTGTATTGACCATCACGTCTTCCGGGTAACGCAGGCTGACTCGCGCCGACGACAACGCTTCGACACGGCGGACGGTCGGGCGGACGGTGTCGAACACAGCCGCATACCATGGAGCCGGGGTTCCTGCGGTGGTTGTGTCGGCGTTCAGCTGCAGATTTGGCGGGACGGCCAGTAGCTCCATGTTGTCGGGAAGCCGGTTGCCGTTTCTATCTCGTACGCCCACGACAAAATATGGTCGGCTGCTCAGGTACTCGAATCGGAAATTGCCCGAGTCGTCGGTTTCCGTTTGATACAGCGGCCGATCGGGAAGGCGTCCAGATGCGGTTGTGTCTGATATTGCGTAGGCAAATACCTGCATCGCGGCCACGCCAGTTCCGTCGAACGGGTCGACGATGCGGCCTGAGATTCTGGCCGTGTTGATCTGGGGGCCGGTCGAGAAAGCCCGTGTAATCGGGGCCTTGAGCGAGACGTTCCGAATGTCGCGCAGTCTGCTACCAATGGTGATGATATACGTCGTATTGTCTTCAAGCGACTCTAGAAACCGGATTGAAACGCGACGTCCGTCCCACCGGAGGTCAGGCTCGGACGCCGGTTCCGGTGTAATCTCGAGTGCCTGCAGGAATGAAGCTTCGTCAACATATTCATTGAAGATCAACTCGACGGTATTCCCCGAATAGTTGACGGTATTATTTGGCGGACGCATTTCGACAATCTCAGGGGGCTCCCGGTCCGGCGGACCTCCCGACGGGGCGACGGGTACGGCGCAGGCGCCTGCTACCAGGGTGATGCACGCGCAGGTCGCGGCCGCTAATCTGCGAGAGGATCTGCGGTTGGTCACGGCGTTTCGTTCCGATCACTCCGGACATTGAAGAAGAGGTAGACCGCGACTGCCGAAGCTGCCGCGACCACGGCCGGCTCAGCGATACGCCTCAGCCATCCCTTGTCAGGACGATTCCCCAACGTCAACGGTTGATTCGGATCCTCGACGTCATCGACGTCTGCGGGGCGAATTTGGTCGCTGAACGACTTCGTGCAAAGGGTATCTCGTGCGACAGAATTGTCGCTCATCGTAGCCAGGACTCTTGTGTCGACAACGATTTCTCGCGCGAGGACACCGCCTGCCTTTGAATACCGAACTTCGCCGTTCTCGATCCGGTACCTCAACGAGGGCCGCTGTTCACCGTCAACGCTATTTACTGTTGAGGTGGCCGGTGCCTGTGACATCATAACCACCGTGCCTTGATTCTGCATTGCGAGAACGACGGCCGTTCGGATGAACTCGTATCGGTCGTCCGGTATGAGTTCCAGCGTGTCTACGGCCGCGAGCCCCATCGTCGCACAGTCGGCAGCGAGCTGCCCGATTATGTCACCATTGGCCGGTTGACCGGCAGCACGCTCCAGCGGAGACGTGCAGAGAGCCAAGGCCAGGGCGACAGATAACACGAGCGGTCGCAGCGCCGGGTATGCCAGGGCTTTGGGAAACGACATCATGCATAGATGCCGCGCATTGAAAGAGCTTGGGCCACTTTATCGACGGCGAGAACGTATGCTCCGATGCGGAGAGTGACGTCGTACTTCTGTGATGCGGAATAGACGGTATCAAACGCCGTGCGCATCATTCGATCGAGTCTTCTGTTAACTCGGTCGAGCGTCCAGAAATATCCCTGCCGATCCTGCACCCATTCGAAGTATGACACCGTTACTCCTCCCGCGTTCGCTAGAATGTCCGGCACCACTAGCACGCCCTTCTCCTTGAGCATCTGGTCGGCGATTGGGGTCGTCGGACCATTGGCTCCTTCAGCGATGATTTTCGCGTTGATCTGATCGGCGTTGTGGCGAGTGATCTGGTCTTCTTTTGCTGCCGGAACGAGCACGTCTACCTCCAGAGTAAGAAGCTCGTCATTACTGATTTTCTGTGCCTTCTGGTAGCCGTCAAGTGAGCGCTTGTTCGCATTGGCGTACTCCATCATGGCTATAACATCGAGCCCATCCTCGTTGTAGTAGCCTCCCGAGACGTCAGATACGGCCACGATCCGGCACCCTTGCTCCTGAAGAAGCTTTGCTGCAATTGAGCCAACGTTACCGAAACCCTGCACGGCAACTCGGGCGTCGGTCGGCCGCATTCCGATCTTGTCCATCGCGGCGAGTGTAACGGTCATGACTCCGCGTCCGGTTGCTTCGTGGCGGCCGTGCGATCCGCCCAGCATGATCGGCTTCCCGGTGACGACGGCGTTGCTTGTGTGGCGGGTATGCATGGAGTAGGTATCGAGAATCCACGCCATGATCTGAGCGTTGGTGTTCATGTCCGGCGCGGGTATGTCCTTCTCCGGCCCGAACACGTCGATTAGATTCGCAGCGTACCGGCGAGTCAGTCTTTCCAATTCTCCGGGACTCATATCTGAGGGATTGCAGACCACGCCTCCTTTGGCTCCCCCGAAGGGAACATTGACCACGGCGCATTTCCACGTCATCCATGCGGCGAGGGCTTTCACCTCGTCAAGGTTTACGTCCGGAGCATACCTGATGCCGCCTTTGCTGGGGCCAAGGATGTCGTTGTGAATCACCCTGTATCCTTCGAAAACCTTAACGCGACCCGAGTCCATCACGACCGGAACGGCGGTGATGTGTATTCTCGCGGGAGTAACGAGGTATTCATAGAAGCCCGGATCGAGCTCGAGGATCTCAGCCGCAACGTCGAAGCGTTCGACCATGGACTGAAACGGGTTTTCGTGATCGCGGATCGGCGCAGGCTCTTTGTAGACTGCACGCTCGTAAACGTCACGCTTGTAGGGCATCGATCAACCTCTCTGAACAGGATTCAGGTCTACAATAGGTAATATCAGTCACAATTTGTTCCAATCGGTGGCGGGAGGGCGGCCGAATCTTTTCACCGACGACCTCGGGGAACTCAAGTTATTGCTCGCCAGGAATCAGCCCGGTGAATCATCTATGAACTGCCATTACTGGCATGGCAGTGACAGATCGGGCTATGCTAACATCCGCCGATGGGAAATCAAGGCATTGACATGAAAGATGATGGCGGACTCTCCCGGCGGCGGCTGAAAGAGATCTCATCACTATCTATGCGGAAGTATCGGGAGGCCTCCAAGCAGACGCTTGTTGAGGGCGCTCGATCCATTCAGGCGGCCGTGGCCGGTGGCGTCGATCTCATCGAGGTCCTGATCACGGAGAAAGCTGGAGGGAGAAAGGCGGCGCTGGAGCTGGTTGGTAAAGACACGCCGATATTCGTGGTTCCGGCCAAGGACTTTGATCGTGTTTCCGATGTCAGGTCGTCTCAAGGCCTGTTGGCCGTTGCCCGCTTCGAGTGGGCGCCGACAACCGCACTACGGGAATGCCGACGAATAATTGCACTGGATGCTGTTCAGGATCCGGGGAATGTCGGCACGATTATTCGCGGGGCCGCATGGATGGGTGTGGAGGCAGTACTATGTGGTGCCGGTACGGCCGATGCCTTTTCTCCGAAGGCAGTGCGAGCTAGCATGGGAGGCGTCTGGGACGTCGTTCTTGTACGAGCCGACGATCTTGCGGGCGCCCTCACCGACCTTAAGGGCAGTGGCCATTCGATCGCCTCGGCGGATCTAGGTGGCGACAGCGTGACGACGTGGTCGCCTTCTCCGCGGACGATCTTGGTGTTGGGAAATGAGGGAAGCGGCGTTTCTGCGGACGTAGGAGCGCTGGCGGATGAGGTTGTCACCGTGTTTTCCGACCCGAAAGCCAAGGCCACGGAGTCGTTGAACGTGGCGATGGCCGCAGCCATCATGATGCACAACTGGACCTCGAAGTAGAGAGCGATCGGCAGTAGAGCTGCCGATATGATCAAGGAGGCTCAATCATCGAGCGGAAATAGTATATTTCCCGATCCCTCGAAATTTTCTACACTTCGAATGGAAGTCCCTTCGCTCCAGGGTTTGTCGATTGAGCACGGCCTTCTTACGATGGAGAAGCCCGTTCGTTTGGGCGACGCCGAGCGTTCGCTTCGAATTGGCGTGCCCCGTGAGGTATCAAACGAGGAGCGCCGGGTCGCGCTCGCCCCTGGCGGGGTGGGCACTCTGGTCGCGAATGGGCACGAGGTTTTTGTCGAGGTCGATGCCGGCGCTCAAGCCCACTTCTCCGACCAAGAGTACGCTGACGCGGGCGGTGAGATGGTCCACTCCGCGGTTGACCTCTACAACAAGGCGGAGCTCATCGTAAAGGTCGGTCCGCCGTCGGATGACGAACTCTCATACCTTCACGAGAAGCAGATTCTGGTCTCTGCCCTTCACCTGGGCGGAACGTCGCCTGAGTTTCTCAAGAGACTCATGAACCTGGGCATAACCGGAATCGGTTTTGAGTTCATCCGGGACTCGGACGGCACGCTTCCAATCGTTCGCATGATGCACGAAATCATGGGGTCGATGTCCGTTCAAATAGCCGGACGCTACCTGGAAAGCGGCGAGGGGGGTAAAGGGGTGATGCTAGGTGGTATCTCGGGGGTTCCTCCGTCTACGGTGCTCATCCTTGGTGCGGGTGTGGTTGGCGAATGGGCTGCCCGTACCGCGCTCGGCTTCGGTGCTCATGTCATCGTGCTGGATTCGGATCTTGGGTCGCTACGTGCGCTCGAACACTACCTGGACCGCCGAATCACCACGGCGATGGCAACCGAGCAGTATATCCGCTG
>JAHHLP010000146.1 GCA_018679295.1 Rhodothermia bacterium | reverse complement strand
TCCGGTCCCTCGATCTGGAGGATGGCGGCCGACTCGGCAAACGAAGCACGATTCGATTTGTAATAGACGACGATTTGTCCGGCATCTCGAAATACAACGGGTACCTGAACGGCAGATGGGTCCTATTCGCATACGATGCCAAGCGAAAGCAGATCTATCACGAAGTCGATCCGCGGCTGTCGTCAGGGGAGCACGTCCTCGCAATTGAGGTTGAGGATCGAAAGGGAAACTCTGCCCGCCGCGAGCTCACTTTTAGGAAATAGCGGTCGGCGTGCGCCCCTGCGCTCAGCAGAGTGTTTGCGTAACAAAGAACTCGTAGGCGTCGGTGATGACGACGCCTATCCCCTGAAGCTCGTATTCCGGGTTTATGAGATTGCGACGGTGCCCTGGGCTGGCCATCCATCCGTCGACAACGCGGCGCGCGATCTCTGCCTCGGTAGTCCACTCGAACTCCGCAATTATCTGACCGCCACCCGAGAGCAACCGGTAGGACTCGTAGAGAAAGCCGGTAAAAAGATTCTCGCCCAATCCCCTGGCTACCGGGTGCGCGAGACTTCCAACACATACGTACCCACTCCGGTGGGCCCGCCGAGTCGCGTTCTCTCCTCTCAGGTTTATGTGACCGAAGTAACCCGAGTTGGCCATGTCTGCCGAATGGACCCTGGCAATACCCTGCAAGGCGCTATCAGCCTTGACCACCTGAAGGCCGGCCGACGACCGAATCCCATTTACCCGCCTTCGTATCTCGGACTGAATTGTCTCAACGTCGAAATCTGGGATCTCTTGATACGTGACCGCAACTTGTTCTTCGGTGGCCGGGATCTCGACGATACGTTGGGCAGCGGATGTACCCGCGAGCCCAAGAGCGACCATCAGAAGGGGGATTGCCTTATTGCGGAGCACAGTTCGAGATTCCACTGTTCGCGATCAGAGGTTGGTATCACACCGCGTCGCGACAAAGCGGGCAACTCTGGTGCCAAGACTAGTTCGCGCGCTCTCACGAACTGGAAGCAACGTGAGTAGGGGCCTGTTGCGAGCCGGTAACCCTCTATGCCGCCCTCCAGGTGCCCTCTTGATCGGACAGTAAACGGTCAATTATGTTGACGGCACTGACGCCCTCGGCATCGGCGTTAAAATTCGGTACGATCCGATGACGAAGTACGGGTACTGCCACTGCGTTGACGTCTGGGATCTGCGGTGTCATTCGGCCGTCCAGTGCCGCGCGAGCCTTGGCTCCTAAAATCAAGTACTGGGACGCCCTCGGCCCGGCCCCATAGCTGAGGTAGTTACCGACATAATCCGGAGTTCCGTCGCGTGCTGGACGGGTGCGATTCACCAGCGTGACGGCATACTGTATTACGTCGTCAGCCACCGGAATCTGACGAACGAACGTTTGGTGGGCGAGCAATTCCTCGCCACTCATAACGGGCTGTACCGCGGCGCTTTCGGCCGTCGTCGTCTTGCGGACGATTTCGACCTCTTGATGAAACTCGGGGTAGTCGAGCCAGAGGTTGAACATGAACCTGTCCAACTGGGCCTCGGGAAGGGGGTAGGTACCTTCCTGCTCGATCGGATTCTGCGTGGCGAGAACAAAGAAAGGCGCAGCAATATTGAATGTCTGCCCCGACGCAGTGACATGCAGTTCCTGCATCGCCTCCAGCAGCGCCGCCTGCGTTTTCGGAGGAGTGCGGTTGATCTCGTCGGCCAGAATCACGTTCGCGAAAACGGGGCCACGAACGAACTTGAACTGTCGCCGGCCCGTCTGAACGTCTTCCTCGATGATCTCCGTACCCGTGATGTCACTCGGCATTAGGTCGGGTGTGAACTGGATCCGGTTGAAGCTGAGTTCAAGCGCCTCGGACAGTGTCTTAATGAGCAGCGTTTTTGCCAGGCCCGGTACGCCAATCAACAGGACATGACCCCGGCACAAAAGGCTAATGAAGATCTGGCTCACGATATCGTCTTGCCCGACGATGATCTTGCCGATCTCGGACCGGAGCGTCCGAAAGCTTGTGGTTAGAGCATTTAGCCCAGCAGACATTTTAGCAATGGCTTGGTTGTGACTAGGATTGCGACCGGGCAGCCACAGGACTCTTGTCGCCTGTTTCGACCAGGAGTTTCACGTAAACCGATTCCCGTAAAGTGTCTAGCCATTCTCGCATTACCCGCGACTGCTTGTCGCGTAGCGCCAGCTCCTTGATCATTTCGTAGTCGGTGTCAAGGCTGACACGGTGTGAAGGAATGCGTTGGTGAAGCAGCACGATATGATAGGCGCGCCGTCCATCGAGTAGATCGACCTCAGCAGGCTCGCTGATCTCTCCCTCGTCGAGTAGAGCAATAGTCTGACGCCAGCGCGGACCCAACGACTCGAGATAGAGATTTTTTTCGAGAGTTCGCGGATCGAGGACACGCCCACCGCGCTGCGACGAGTTCTCGTCCTCCGAATGCAACCGCGCCATGCGCGCAAACGAGAGATCGCTCGATATTATGGAATCACGCAGAGCGGATAGGTGAGCAATTGCGTCTGTCGGGTCGAACTTTCGCGGGTCAAATCTGATTAATATCTGATTCAGGTCAACGACGTCGCCGCGTCGCTCGTTAACTCGCACGATGTGCAACCCGAACTCAGTTTCAAAGATCTGAGATACTTCGCCGATCGGAATACGGGTAGCAACCGCAGCAAACTCGGGGACAAAATCCGACACCCTGGATCCCTGGTAACGCCCGCCGCGCGACGCCGACCCTGGATCATCTGAAAAAAGCCGGGCCATCTCCTCAAACGAGGACGACCCGACCAGAATCGAGTCGCGAATATTCTGAAGTACATCGCGCGCATCATCACGAGCGGCGTCAGTCACGGTTGGATACCGCACTATGTGTGAGATTCGCACAGCCTCGGGAAGCACTGGAAGTGAGTCCTGCGGTATTTTATCAAACCACTGACGCACCTCCGTTGGCGTGATACGGATCTGCTGAACCTTCTGACCCTGGAACTGCTCTGCCAGCATCTGATCCCGAAACTCATCCCGGAGTTCGGCGCGGATCTGCGTCACTGTTTTACCGTAGATCTCCTCGAGGCGCGATTGTCCTCCGACCTGCGCCGACATGGCATCTATTCGCTGATCAAGCACCTGATCCAGCTGGTCGTCCGTGACGACGAGATTGGTGTCACGCTTGGCATGTGCAGCCATAACCTTCTGATCGATCAGCTGATTCAAAGCGTCAAGCCACAACTCGTCGGTCAAGTCCATGCGTCCCTGCTGGACTGCATTGAACACCAGGCCGTTCACGTCAGACCGAAGTAGGATTTGGCCATCTACGATGGCAACAACCTCGTCAATTATTTTCTGGTCCTGTGCGTAGACGCTGCTGGGGGGACGAAATAGTCCGACGGCTGCCACGGCCCATGCAGCGAAGGCAATTTTCTGGATCAAGTTGCTGGAGGATTGGCGCATGGGAAAGATGGGTTGTGGCGAGAACGACCTCAGAGTAACGATTATTGCGCTGCTTGCTCCTCCTCGGCCTCTTGCAGTCTTATTTCGAGCAGGTTTCTTGCGACTGCCAGGTTTCGGAGATTCTGAACCGTGCGAGCCACGGTCTGTTTCCGCTGCTCCAGAATCAGTTGTCGCGATATCTCATCCTCAATCCACCCGATGCGCGGCACGGTCCCCGCCGGTACACGATCCACGACCTGCACAAAATGATGGTCTCCGTTGTCCTCAACCACCTGCGACAATTGACGCGCGGCCATCACCGTCACGGCGTCACGAATTCTGGGAACGGAAGCAAACAGACGGCTTTCAGCGAAGTAATTCGAGCCCAGCGCTTTAGAAGCCTCGGCATCCGACGCGTACCGCTCTGCTATACCCAGCCAGACGGAATCGACACTGGCAGCGCTCCGCATGGCACGCTGTAGCTCCTGACGTGCCGCACGTACTGAATCGCGACTTGCGTTTGAGAGGTATCTCACTCGTACGTACGGTTCTCGCAATCGAAGCCGGTCCCGGTTGAGTTCAAAGAACCGGTTAACCTCTTCCGGCGTGGGTTCGACCGGATTCTCATCATAAACCTTCTCGATGTAGGCGCTTACCAGAACAGATCGCTCGTTTTCCTCGAGGAGGCGCTGCACGTCCGGCTCTCCGAGGAGTCCGGATTCTCTCGCCTCATGCTCAAGAAGAGTGTTGACAACCCACTGTTCCACAATTTGCTCGACCGCCTCAGTCGAATCACGACCCGGAGGTAATGACGACAGCGCTTCTTCAATATCCGAGCGAAGAAGCAGGCTGGGGCCGACGCGCGCTACATAATCCTCGTCGACGACCGGCTCCTCGCAGCCCAGCACAGCAACGCCGAGTATTGAAACGCACAGAAACAGAATCCTTGTTCTCAGCGAAGTCAGCATGGTCGTTTAGACATGGGCCGCCACAGGGGTTGACTGATCAGTTCGTGGCGGAAGGAGAGTCACCACTGACGTTCGTACTGACGGCTTCGGTATCTCCATTGTCGAACGCTTTGGCAACCTTCGACGGATATGTTACAGCGTTGTACCGCTCTCGAAGCCTGGCGACCAACGCTTTCTCAAGGTCCTCCTGGTACTCGCTGACGATCTCAGTTCGCGCTTCCTCAAATGTCTTGTTACGCGAGGGCTCGATCCCCGAATGTATCAGGACTGTGAAACCACGATTATATGTTAGCGGAGTCGTGTGCTCACCTTCTTCCAGTTCCAGCGCGTTGTCAAACACGGAGTTGGTGGGCCCCTCAACAAAGGTTGTGTCTACTCGAACTCTCGTGTTC
>JAHHLP010000241.1 GCA_018679295.1 Rhodothermia bacterium | reverse complement strand
GGTATGGCGACAAGGTCATCCCGGGCGAAGACCCTTTCGTGGTCATCCCGGGCGTAGACCCGGGACCCATGCGACGGTGAGGCAAGCCAATGGATACCCGCTGCCGCGGGCACGACGATCGGGCTGCGCGGGCAGGACCATCGGGCTGCGCGGGCAGGACGGAGTTACTCAACTTCTCTCAGTCGCGAACTCCCGCAACGGGCGGTAATCTTCCATAGCCTTCTGAATAAGTCTATCCAGATGGCCGTCAACGCGGGCAATCACCAGCTGCTCGTCATCGAGCACGATCACGAAGGCGTCGCGAATGCGGTCGCGGTGTGACCTGTAGAGCACCCAAACGTGTCCCTCCTCGTCGCGAACCTGCACGGCCCGCTCCCAGCCGTGATCCAGGAGATGGGTAAACAGCGCGCCCGACGCACCGTCTTCCGGCAAATTCTCGGTGTCGTACACGCCGATTTTAACACGGTTGATGTCCGACAGGTATCCGGAAATGTTCTCGGCATCCTCATCGCCTGTCATGCCCAGGATCCATGATGACGTTCGCATCCAAAACGACCCGACCGACAGTACCATCTTCCTGTCGAAGTCGGCCCCCGGGAAGGCTCGCTCGATTGAGTCGCGGACATGCGAAATCTCGCGCGAGTACAGGCATCCTGACGCAAGAACCGCGGAAGCGAGAACGAAAACGGTGGTTGCAGCTTTCATTTGATCAAAGGGTTCTGTAACAGGTGATCATTGGGTTTGCTGGCGAAGCGGCCCATCACTGCGTCTTGTAGGCAGCTCCGAGCTATCCGAGTGTCCCCGCCTACCAGTCTCTGTCCAGCTCATCGATCTTGAACTTCCGTCCTAGGCGCCCAATCTGTGCAGGGTCGATGTCTCCCACAATGTTGACAAACACGGTCTCGTCTTCGTGGTCCTGCACGACCATAATCATGAGACCCGAGATACGATCTCCATTCGACTTCATGAAGAGGTCTACCTGTTCATCGTCCTCTCGGACGCGCACCACCGTCTCCCAGCCGCGTTTGTCGAGGTCTCTTGAGAGGCCATCCGCCTTCCGCCGGACATCGGCGAGGTTCGCGTCGTCATTCTTGAAGCCGCGGACCTGAATCGCCTTGAGCCGACTCAGCAGTTCGTATAGTTCGGGATCCTCGCCGCGCGAGGCCTCGGCCACGAGATTCAACAGCGCTCCCTTCACGTTCACAAAGAGAAACGGCTGATCTCCGAACCATGCCTCTATCGCGTCGAGATCTACGTAGCCCGGCTCGCTGTCGAGCGATGCCTGGCCTTTTGCAACCGGCACAGCCACGAGCATCGCGAGTGCCGCAGCAGCTATGAGTATCCTATTCATCATTCTATCCCGTTTAGTTATCTCGTGTTGATTCCACTGCCGCGGCTCCTTGGCTGCGACCGTTTACGTCTTCGCCGGTGACATGACTTACCGCACGGCGAATCGGCCTGACTACGCCTTCGTCGACCACTTCGATGCGGACGATGTCTCCAGCCTGCCGTCCGGCCTCGCCCACATAGGCGAGTGCGAGCTTCACGTCCGCGAGGCCCTGTTCCACCTCGTTCTGCGGCCCAAGGTCTCGCAAAATCAGTGAGCCGCCGATCGCGACTACCGCTGCGACTGCGAACACTTGCACCAGGCGCCGCCGTGGGCGTAGTGCCTCGATGTAGCGGTCGCGCATCGACAGGGACCTTCGGCTTTCGGACGCCAATCGCAAAACGTCCGCGACCGCCGGCTCCGGACATTGCGGCAGAGGGACGGAAGCCATCACCTCACGGATGCGGCGAGCGGTCGCCACAGCTGTCCTTAGATCGGCACTCTCAGTGAGTCCCGCCTCAAACCTCTCCAGGTCAGCGCCCGACAGCTCTCCGTCCACGTACGCTTCGACCCTTT
Organism: Rhodothermia bacterium; assembly: GCA_018679295.1. Classification (GTDB taxonomy): domain Bacteria; phylum Bacteroidota; class Rhodothermia; order Rhodothermales; family JABDKH01; genus JAHHLP01. The sequence goes on along the minus strand of JAHHLP010000241.1, from coordinate 10,577 downwards.
CGTCCAGCCAATCGTAATTCATCCGTTTCAAACAGCCTCGCTGTCGATTACCGTTGCAAGTTGACGCCGCAGATGCCGTCGGCCGCGGTGCAGATATACCTTGACCGTCGTGAGCGGCAGATCAAGTGCATCACTGATTTCCTGATAGCTCATCCCGATCATCTCTCGAAGTATGACGATGCTTTTCTGCTGCTCCGGCAGGTTCTCCATCGCGTCTATCAGTAGCGCCTCGAAAACCGACGCTGAGGCATCATCTTCGGGACTGCTCTGACTCGTTGCGTGATCGCCCACGCGATCCGAGTCGACGGTCACGATAGATCGCACCTTGCGTCTCCGAAGCCGGTCCAAGCACAGGTTTCGCGTAACGCTGATCAACCATCCCATCGCTCCATCCGCCTGCACAAGAGACCGGTTATCCCAGAGGCGCATGTACACATCCTGAACGACATCCTGCGCTTCCTCCCTATTCGCGAGGAAATGAACCGCGTAGCCGAACAGTCGGTCGCTCGACTCTCCTACCAACCGTTCAAATTCCCGTACCTTCACAGATTCACCAGCTTGCCGATTACTTCGTAATGAAGTTCGAGACGTCTCTCGTGTTTAGGCCAAAGACGCTTCTGCGCGTGGAAAGGTTACAAACACACATAAAGTCCGATTGACGGCTGGCTCCAGCGCGTTAAATTTGAACGTCCCACTGACTGTCGATCATTTCTAATGACCGGAATTCGGACCCTATCCCACCGCGTCGGGTTCAGGCTGGCCGGCCGCCTTGCTGTCCGACGTGGTAAGCCGATTGACGAGGTTGACGCCGCCGTTCGAAAAGCTCTCGACAGGGCGATCCGCGGCGAGCTTGACCCGGGCGAGGCCTACTGGACGGAAACGATCGAGTCGGCCCGCAGGAAGATGCTCAGGGACACGACAACAGTCACCTATACGGATTACGGAACGGGCAATGGACGAGCGACCGAGCGACCAACTGTGACCCGAACCTTGCGAGAGGTCGTATCATACAGCGTTCCGCGTCACGAGGGCCTTGCACTGTTTAACCTCGTGAGGGCGTTGCGGCCCACACAGTGCCTCGAGCTTGGAACATGCGTCGGTATCTCCGCCGCCTACATCGCAGCCGCCATCGACTTGAACGAGTCCGGCCGCCTCACCACAATGGAGGGCGGAAAGGACCTGGCCCGCGTGGCCAGCATCAACTTCACGCGCATGAACCTGGGGAACGTGACTCTGGTGTCGGGATCGTTTCAAGAAATGGTGCCGGAGGTGCTTCCTACACTGAAGCCGATCGACTTCGCCTACATCGATGGCCACCATGACGGCGGTGCAACCCGGGAATACTTCCGCCAGATTGCGGACAAGGCCTCACCGCACGCGGTGGTAGTCCTCGATGACATCAGGTGGTCCCGCGACATGCACTCCGCCTGGAAGTCGATCGTTGCCGATCCCGCGGTCGTCGCCAGTTATGACCTGTTGGTTTGTGGGGTATGTCTTATTCGGAGATCGCGAAACGGCGAGGTAGCATGAGCAGGTCCGTCTTGTACCTCGGCATCAGCGCGGTATTTCTCACCGGCATTTTGGCCGGTCTGTTGCTCGCCCGAAGCGGCGTCGGCGGCGGATTGACGGGGACGGCGCCCACGGATAAGATCGATCGAGTCATTGGGTTGATAGAGAGAGCCTACATCGACCCACCCGATGAGGAGAAGCTTGTCGACAGCGCGATCCGCGGCATGACCGAGCTTCTGGATCCGTACTCTATCTATGTTGACCAGCGTCATCTGCCGTCGATCAGGGAAGAAATCAACGGGAGCTTCGGTGGCGTTGGCCTCTGGTTCGAGATGGTCGGAGATACCGCCCGCGTCGTCTCGGTGGTCGCTGACGGACCCGGCGACCGTGCCGGCATACTGCCTGGCGATCGCATCATTTTGATTGACGACTCGGCAGCAGTCGGGCTGCCCTCGCTGGTGGTCCAGGACAGAATCAAGGGACCCAAAGGCACTGACGTCGAACTCACGCTGCTGCGCCCCGCGATCAACAAAGAGATGACCGTAGTGGTCGAACGGGAAATCATCCCGATTCACTCCGTGGCCGGAGCGTTCATGCTGGACGACAGTACGGCGTATGTGCGTCTGGCGCGATTCACGTCGGGTACGATCGACGAATTCCGGTCAGCGGTGAGTCAACTGCGCGACGACGAAGCATCGCGGCTGATCCTCGATCTGCGGGACAACCCTGGCGGGCTTCTGGAGGCTGCCATTGCACTGGCTGACGAGTTCCTTCCCACAGGAGCGGACATCGTAAGCACGGAAGGACGCGCACAAGGCGACCCGGAGTTCTTTTCGGCCTCCGATCGCGGAGTCGCCCAAGACATGCCACTCATCCTCCTCGTCAACGAGAATTCGGCATCAGCCAGCGAGATTGTTGCGGGAGCAGTGCAGGACAACGATCGGGGCCTGATAGTAGGGCGCCCAACGTTCGGTAAAGGGCTTGTACAATCGCAGTTTCTTTTCAATGATGGGAGCGCCCTCCACCTGACCGTCGCGCGATATCACACGCCTGCGGGCAGGCCGATCATGAACGATATGTCGCGCTCTGCATCGGGGCTTCCAAATCCTCACTCCGCGGCGCCGACGCCTGCCGATTCCCTCACCGAGTATACGACGGTTCACGGCCGCACAATCAAGGGCGGCAAAGGAATCTACCCGGATGAACTACTTGATCCGGACGCATTGACGGACGAACGCTACTTCATGTTTGTGGTCCAGTCCGGGTACGGTATGAACTTTGTTCGCAAATGGTTCGACGCAAACGAAGCGGACCTTCGACGGCGATGGAATGAGCGGAAGGATGAGTTTGTGGCAGGCTATTCGTTGCCCGCATCACTGTGGAGCGAGTTCAACGACTACGTCCGCGGCGAGGCGCCAGAAGCATTCGGGCAAATCCCGGCGGACGAACGTTCCCGCAGCCGTTCGAAAATCATGACGATGCTTAAAGGTCGTCTCGGACAACTGCTTTACGGCCCCGACGTATGGCTTGCGATCGTCAGCGATGTCGATCCCGAAATCGCGGCCGCCAATCGCTACTGGAACAAGGTTCGCGCCTTGCCCAGCAGATAGAGAGGCGTAAGCGGTGTCGGCCGCGCACGCGGCAGTCGAATGAATCATTCAGCACTGACGGACCTGGACGACCACATTCCACCTTGCGCAATCCATTTGATTATCAATATCTTGGATCGTGATAAGCGTCTCTCCCACTTTTTAACGGACTTATCGATTCACCGATACTGATTTAGGACAACGCATAGTCGTCCGCTTGTAGTCACAGAGCTCCACTCAGTCCATGTATCGGATCGGTATCGTCGCGGTTCTCGTCTTCGCACTGGCGCCTTGTACTCGAGCGCAGAATGGCAGCGTCGTGGCGGAGGCTGACCCGGACGCCGCAGTCGAAGCGGCCCTTCCGCGACTCCAATCCATTCGTGCACCGCAACGTACGTTGATCTCCTCGACATCGTCGATTTCCAAACTGGTGTCCCTTAACTATCGGCTGGGTGACCGTCAGTCGGTTGGAATCAGCACCGAGTTCGTCAAGGTTGCCTCGTTCTACTTCAAGTACCGGGGATTTCAGGAGGAGCCGGACTGGAAGTTCAAAGCAGTACCCATCACCTTGAGGTACGAGCGGCTGTTGGCGGATCCCGGGCGAAGGTTCGTACCGGTCGCAGGTGTGGGCGTGTCCTATTATCTCACACAGCTTAGAACGCGCGTGGACGAGGCAGAGGCGTCGACAGAGCGGTTAGCTATGGACTCCGACGTGACTGGCGCCCTCGGGATGGGCTGGGGAGCTCAAGCTACATGCGGCCTGCGCGCACGAATCGCCGGAAGCACGTTTCTCGAGCTGCAGGGCCGATACCGCATTATTGACGGCCTTGACATCATGGGGCATGGATCGGACAGAGCTCGATTCGGCTTTCTGGACTTTGTAGTCGGAATAGGCTTCGAGATCTAGCGCGATCTGGGTGGCTCGCACGAGTCTAGTGAGTAGTTCGTGACTGCCCGGCTGCGAGCTGGTTGCGAGCCGCCTGCGCGGGATGCAGTGCCACCTTCCCGGTCAGATCCAGTATTTGGGCCCGGCACGACGTACCCGCTGCAACGACGACGCCGTTCTCCGGAAGCGCCCGAACTGCCGGCGCAAGTCGCCTCTCAGCCATCGCGTGCGAGATCGACAGGTGTTCCTTCTCGTATCCAAAAGCGCCCGCCATACCGCAGCACCCGGAGTCCACTACCTGCACGTCCTCGTAACCACACAGCTCCAAACATCCTATCGTAGGGTCGGTACCACTCAATGCCTTCTGGTGGCAATGGCCGTGCACAAGAACCGGATCATGACTCGTGTGGAAGCGCGTATTCGAGAAGGACAGCCGACGGTTGCGCAGCACGAACTCGTCAAAGGTGGCCACTTTCTTTGCAACGGTCCGCGCCCGCTTTTCACCCGCGAGGAGTACAAGAAACTCGTCTCTCAGGGTCAGAATGCAGCTGGGCTCCAGCCCAATAATATCGAGACCTCGATCCGCGTATTCGAACAGCACATCGATGGTTTCGATCGCCGTTCGTTGCGCCTGCGCGAGAAAGCCTTTCGACAGATAGGTGCGGCCGCAGCAAACCGGAAGCTCCGGCACGAGGACATGGTAGCCGGCCGCCTCAAGAACCTCCACCGCGGCTCGACCGACATCGGGCTCGAAGAAGTTGGTGAAAGAGTCCGGGAAAAGCACGATCTCGCGCTCACCAGCCACCTCCCCGCGCTCACCGAACCATTGAACAAACGTCTTCGAGGCAAATCGCGGAAGCTGTCTCTCGCGAGCGACCCCAAGCAGCGTCGACATGATGCCGCGGGTCAGCCGGCTGCCATTGACGACCGATCCGATCCTGCGACCGGTCTTTCCTGCGGCTCTAGCAATTGCAGGGAGATGCGCGAACAGCTTGGTGCGCATCGGCACCTTGTTGTCCGCCCAATACCGCGACAGCCATTCCGTTTTGATGCGCGCCATGTCGACGTTCGACGGGCACTCCGTCTTGCATGCCTTGCACTGGATGCAAAGGTCCATCACCTCGTACATGCGGCGGTCCGTCATGGCGCCCGGCGAAAGATGGCCGGCCATCGCCAACCGCAGCGCGTTGGCCCGGCCGCGCGTGGAATCCTGCTCGTTCCGTGTAACCATGAAGCTGGGACACATCGTCCCGGTGTCCAGCTTGCGGCAGGCGCCGTTGCCGTTGCACATCTCAACCGCTTCTGCAAACCCCCCGAAGTCACCGAAGTCCATCGTCTCTTGAAATCGAGCCGTCCGATATTCAGGGCCGAAGCGAAGGCTCTCGGTCATTGGCGGCGCCTCGACCACCTTGCCGGGATTGAGGATGCCGGCCGGATCAAAGATCTGCTTCAAACTGACGTTGAGCTTGTACAGCTCTTCGTCGAGGAAGTACGGATTCAGCCAGCTGCGAGCTAGTCCGTCACCGTGTTCTGAAGAGACCGATCCGCCGTAACCTCTCACCAGCTCCATCGACGCCATCGCGATGTCCTTCATCTTCTCGACCTCGTTTGCCTCCTTGAGATTCAGGAAGGGTCTTACGTGGAGACATCCGGCAGACGCATGCGCGTAGTAGGCAGTGCGGGTACCGGTCCCTGAAATGTAGGTGTCGAGTTTTTCGATGTAGTCCGCGAGATGCTCGACGGGCACGGCCGCATCTTCGATAAAGGGGACGGGTTTGTATTCGCCGCGGATGCCCATCACCAGCCCAAGCACCTCACGGCGAACCGCCCACACACGTGCGATGTAGGCCGGGTCGGTAATGGAGAAGATGTGATAGAATCCGTGCAGGGCTTGAGCCCGCTGGGCCAGCTGCTCGAGCGCTTCCGCGGCCTCGGCCGCCGTACGCCCATAGTACTCCACAAGCAGCACACCCCCCGGATCGCCTTCGATGAAGGCCATCGAGTCCGCGAAACCCGGAGCCTTGCGCCCCTGCTTGATCGCTGTGCCGTCCAGAAGTTCTATTGCGGCCGGCTCGGTTCGCAGGATCGAGGTAACCGCCCGCAAAGCATGCAGTCTCTTGTGAAAATGAACAGCCGCCAGACCGGTGTGTGCTGGCTTCTCGACCAGGCCGATTTCGAGATCGGTAACCACTGCAAGCGTGCCTTCGCTGCCACACAGCACCCTTGCAAGGTTCACTTCTTCCGAAAGAAGCGCCTCCAGCCGATAGCCACTGTTGCGACGCCAATGGACGGGGGTCTTGTCGCGAATCACCTTGGCGTTTTCTGCCAGCAGTTTGTCGACCTTCCGGTAGACGTCACCCTCAAGGCCGGGCCGCGTGCGACGATCCGTCCACGCAGGAACGTCCAGCGCCTCGAAGCTGGTCGCTGTACCGTCGGCGAGTATCACGCTCGCCCGGCGGACGTGGTCAATGAAATTGCCATACAGTATGGAATGCGTGCCGGTGCTATTGTTGGCAAGCATTCCACCGAGTGTCGCCCGGTTGCCGCTGGCGGGGTCGGGGCCCACCATGAGGCCGTGTTCCGACAGCCTCCGGTTCAGGGCTTCGAGCACCAGCCCGGGTTGGACCCGCGCCCATCGTTCCTCAACATTGACCTCAAGCACCTCGTCGAGGTATTTCGAGAAGTCGATGACGACGCCTTCACCGACCGTCTGCCCGGCGAGGGAAGAACCCCCGCCCCGAGGCACTACGGAGACGCCGTGGCGAGCTGCCGCCCCCACCAACTCGCGCACGTCTTCAACCGACCGCGGCACGACCACGGCCATCGGCATCACCTGGTAGATAGACGCGTCGGTGCTGTAGAGCGCCCGGCTCACATCATCCAACAGAATCTCGCCGTCCAGACTCGATCGAAGTTCGTCGAAGAAATGAGCGTTTTGCATCCAGCTTCGGGCAGTAATCTTCCGGCTCAACAAATGTTACCGAGGGGCAAGCTACAACTCGTACGGCACCCCGGTCTCCGGCAGAATAATGTCTATATCCGGATAGAAAAAGTTGATGTTGTCGGCCATCCACTGACGCGCCTCAGTCTCGCCGTGCACGAGGACCACCGTTGTCGGAGATAGACGTTCTACCAGACGCAGGAGGTCTCGCCGGTGGCTGTGTCCGCTGAGCCGAAAACGCTCTACCTGACAACACAGCGGCTGGCTTCCTCGTATCGGATCCAGCACAACCTCGGCCTCTCCGGATTCCTCCCTACGGGCGTCGGCGGCGAGCAGCCGATCCGCCGGCGTCCCCTCCTGAGCAAAGCCGACAAGAAACACGGCGTTCTTCTCGTCGGCGACCAGTTCCTGGGCAATCCTGTTTGACAGCGTCCGCTCGAACATCATGCCGCTGGATATCACGTGGATGCCCGGCTCCTGCAGAGCGCGGCGCCGAGCTGCCGAACTTCTTGGAAGCCGCACCTGATCTACATTCTCGACGACAAACTCCTGGTTGAGTCGCGGCGACGAATAGCGCGTTCGATCGTACAACTCCGCTACAGCACGCATCGCGCCTGCGGTATAGACAGGCACCTCGGCCGGGAGCCTTCCGTGTCGCTTGTACCGATCGATAAGGGCGAGTACTTCCTGCGCCCGGCCTACGGCAAACACGGGGACTACCGCCGTTCCGCCCCTCTCCCATACGCGGCGCAACCCCTCCGCAAAGCGAAGCTCCTCGGTACGTCGCGTCGTCAGTTCCGCCTCCGGATCGGCCCCGAGCGTCGACTCGAGAATCAACACGTCGATGGGTTGATCCGGATACGAACCCCCGGGAATTATCGACTGCGAACGGATATTGGTATCTCCGGAGTAAAATACGCGTCTGAGTCGATCTCCTTCTTCAAACGAGAGCTCGATGCCGGCCGCGCCGAGAATATGCCCGGAATGATAGAACGCGGCATCCACCGCTCCGGCCCCAGCCACTCCGTTGAGGCGAAAGCGCCTCTCCAAATCGTGCGACCTGTAGAGGAACGACTGAAGATCAAGCTCCTCTTCATCGAACAGGGGCTCACTGGTCGCAGTGCCCTCGCGAACGCGCCGCTTCTGCAACCGCGCGGAGGCCGGCAGCACGAACTCGGCCAGCTCGCGGGTCGGCCGCGTCATGTGGACCTGAACGTGGGGAAACTCGCGGACCAGGACAGGCAGCGCTCCCACGTGGTCATGGTGCGCATGGGAGACAAGAACGTGATCGATGAAGACATCGGATCGCTTGCGAACCCAGTCGAACATGGGAAGGCCGTCCGGGCCATCTTCATCGGGATCGGTGCCCGCGTCGAGCATCACCCCCACGCCGGCCACCTGCAGCAGGTGACAGCTCGCTCCAATGGAATCGGAAGCCCCAAGCGTAACGAATCTCATATTTTATTCGCTGCCCATCGGGGCTCCGTAATGATCAACTCGGCAGATGCGTGAGCTTATGGTCGAACCGTCTCACCCTCCGCCCGGTAATCGGCCCAGTCGGCTAAGAACTTCTCGAGGCCGTTGTCCGTGAGCGGATGCTTCAGCAGGCGCGAGATGACGGCGAGCGGCATGGTGGCGACGTCGACGCCGATTTGCGCGCATCGCGCAACATGCATCGGGTGCCGGATGGACGCGGCCAAAACCTGCGTCTCGAATCCGTAATTGGAATAAACCTCAACAATATCCTCCACAAGCTGCAGCCCGTCCCAGGAGATGTCGTCTACACGACCCATGAACGGACTGATGTACGTCGCTCCCGCCTTGGCCGCGATCAGTGCCTGGGTCGAGGAGAAGCACAACGTACAGTTTGTACGAATCCCCTGCTCTTTGAACGACTTGAGGGCCTTGATGCCATCCATGATGAGCGGCACCTTGACCACGACGTTCTTGTGGATGCCGGCAAGCGTGCGCCCTTCTTCCATGATTCCGTCATAGTCAACGGCAGTGACTTCGGCTGACACATCGCCATCAACGATTTCGCAGATGCGGAAAATATGCTCGTGAAAGTCCGCGCCGCCCGCCTTCTTCATGAGCGACGGGTTCGTGGTGACTCCATCCAGGACGCCCATCGCGTTGGCTTCGCGAATCTCGTCCAGGTCGGCGGTATCGATGAAAAATTTCATGTCGGGAATTGATGATGATGCGTTGGGAACGCGCCCAAGTTAAGGTCTGAAGAGCATACGGAGAGTCGAACGGACTACTTCTCGCATACGTTTCACGCGGTGCGTTATTTTGCCGTCCCGCAATCTGCTTTGAACCCGCATAATGCTGCTCTGCATCTTCGAGGACTACGGCACGGAATATCTGAGGCCGCTTACGCTTACCCGGGCGTCATACATGCTGAGAGCGGGGCGCAGAACGCTCCTGGAAACCACTCGCGATCACTTCCCGGCCACAGGCACCGTGCTGCACAGTCGGTCAGCGCTGGCGGGTGTCACCGGAGAAGAGACCGGGCTGCCGGTGAATCGAATACCGGACGGCGTGGACGTTCTGTTTGTGAATGGCCGATTGGTGGATCCTGAGGGCACGGTCGCAGCGGATATTATCGCGTCAGCCAAGGGTGGCACGGCGCTCGCCTTTGTGACCGGCGAGGACCTTGTTGCCGCTTGGATTCCCGCCGGCAGCGCGGGTCTATCGGTGGATTCGGACGCCGTGACGGCCGCCGATGTCCCGGCAGGAGCCAGTCGGATTAGCATCGACTGCGTACTCGTGAACCGACTGTGGGACTTGTTCGATCATATCGGCGCATCAGTTGCGGCCGACTTCGGCGAGCTTTCGAAAGGGTACAACATCTTCGAGCGGCCCGACACGAAAGTATCCGAGCACGCCATCCTCATTGCTGGAGAGCACATCTTCGTCGCTCCAGGAGCCGAAGTCCGAGCAGGAGCCGTCCTCGACGCATCGGCCGGCCCGGTGATCATAGACAAGGAAGCAACCATCTTCGAGCACACCGTCATTCGTGGACCGGCCGTGATCGGCGAACATAGCCTGGTTAAAGCGGGCGGGAACGTGGACTCGAGTGTGATCGGACCGTGGTGCAAGGTTGCCGGAGAGATCAAAGGATCGATCATTCAGGGATTCAGCAACAAAGCACATCCCGGATATCTTGGCGATTCGGTTCTCGGCAGCTGGTGCAATCTCGGAGCCGACACGAATACGTCCAACCTTCGGAACGATTATGGGGCGGTATCGCTCTACAACGAGACGGAAGGGGCAATGGAGTCTTCAGGTCGCGTCTTCGCCGGACTGTTCATGGGCGACCATTCCAAGTGCGGGATTGACACCATGTTTAACACCGGGTCGGTGATTGGTGTATGCTGCAACCTGTATGGCGCGGGTTATCAGCCACGCTACGTGCCATCGTTTATGTGGGGCAGCCCCGACGACCGATACGTCGACTACCGGTTTGAGAAAGCCATCCGGGTAGCGCGCACCGTGATGGGTAGGAGAGAAAGATCCCTGAGCGCCACAACCGAAGAACTCCTGCAGCGCGTTTACGCTGAGTCGGTGCGACACCGGGAGGACGGGCCGAGGAAATAGCTCGCGCTATTCTCCGCTACTCCTCGTCCTCGGCGGTCACTGCCTTCACGAC